>NZ_JAGWCV010000027.1:0-49569 GCF_020657735.1 Clostridioides sp. ZZV15-6383
AGATAAAGGAAACACTACAATTTACAACTGAAATTCAAATTCCTATAACTAAATAACTAAAATTCAACAAATTAGATAATAAATAGGATAAAAAGAAAATAAATCAAATCCAACCAAAATATATTATTATCTTGGATTTTACATTTTTTATATTATATTTCTAAAGTTTCTATAAGAGGATTGTCGCTAAATAATTTTAATAAATTCGTTTTTTTGTATCCTTTAGGTAATTTAGTATATATAACTACTTCTAACCAATCTCCATCAAGACGTTTAATATTCATGTTTATAATTTCAATATTAGATTGCTTAAATTTATCTTCAATATATTCTATCGAATCAGTGCTATTAGAAATCTTAAGAGAAACTTGCTCTGCTGTAGGGAGTCTCATCCATTTCCTATCTCTATGAAGTGTTATCTGTACAATAACAATAATGATACTTGAAACAATGCCAACTAAGTATAATCCAGAACCAATGGCAAGCCCTGTACCTGCTGTTGCCCATATACCAGCGGCTGTAGTAAGTCCACTTACTGATTGATTTCTAATAAATATTAATCCAGCACCTAAAAAACCTATTCCACTGACAACCTGTGCCGCAACACGGGCTGGGTCTAGACCAATACCTGGAGTACCTACTATATCATTAAATCCATACTTGGAAACAATGATTATAAGTGCTGAAGCTAATGCCACTATAAAATGAGTGCGGATTCCAGCTTCTTTTAGTCTGTTCTTTCTTTCGTATCCAATTAAAGCTCCACAGAAACCAGCAGTAATGATTCTTGCTATATATCCAAATTGAATCAATATATGATTATTCATTTATCTAGCACCCCCTTATATATTATATATACTATAATACTACATTTTTTATGTGAATATAGTAAAGTTTAAAATTTATATAATAGTTATATATGAATATAAAATAGATAAAAGTATATTATGTATATAAAAAGGATAGAAAGTATCTAAAATTTAAATGATTAAAGAGCAAATTTAAATAAATTAAGCTTGCTCTTTTAACATAGTGAATATTTTTTATTTATAACAACTAGATAAAAAAGTATCTGTGTTTTTTACATCTGCAAAACTATTCTGTAATGATGCCATGAATACTTGATGTACAGTGTCAGCATGAATTTCTATATTATCCCAAGATAAATTTTTTGTTGTACATGCATCGCTTATTAGAGTTATGTCGTATCCAAGTTTCTTTGCTGCTCTTACACTTGTATCAATACACATATGGCTCATCATTCCACAAATAACCAGATTAGTTATATTTTTTTCCTCAAGGAAGTTTTGTAAACCTGTTTTAAAGAAACTGTCTGGTGTGTGTTTAATTATAATTTCTTCATTATCTAGTGGAAAAACAGTTTTATTTATTTCTGAACCATAAGTGTGAGGAAGAAAGAAAGAAGCTGTTTTATCTGTTGATATATGCTTTATATGAATAACTGGTAAGTTGTTTTCTCTAAAGAACAGTAGTATTTTTTTAGCATTTTCAGCTGTTTCTTCTGATTGAAATAATTCACATTTTCCATTATTAAAATAATCATTTTGAATATCAATTAATATTAAAGCTATAGACATGTTCATACCTCCTATCTATTTTTTATTATAATATTATTATAATAAATGTAAATTACTTACTTTTTGGTATGTATAGAATTATTTATTGTAGCAAATTCCCCTACTGTCTAGAATTTCTTGTTGACCATGTTCAAGCATGTATTCGATTCCTATTTCTTGCATTATTTCCACTGCTTTTAACATTTTTTTACCACGGTTAGTAAGAAAATATTCAACATGTAATGGATAGCCAACTGAACTTATTTTATCAATAATCCCAAATTCACGTAACTCTTTTAATTGTTGAATCAACATTTTTTGATTTATTCCATAAATACCATGTTCCAATTCAGAAAATGTTCTATTAGATTGTCTTAATTCAAATACAAGGATAGTTTTCCATTTTCCTTTGATTATGTCATGTACAATTTCAAGAGGACATGTGTATTCATCTCTTATTTTCATAATATATCACCCCCATAAAATGATAATAAATTATATCACTTGTCTTGTGATATGACAAATATATATGAATTGTGTATAAAGTTTATGTTTTATTAAGTTCTAAATTTCTTCTAGTCTAGTTCACATTTAGTACATAAATAATTAGTAAGATATAAGTAAATAAATATACAACATGACTATAGAAATTTAATTTTAAAATAATTTATGATAATTTAAAGGAGGAATATATATGAATATATCAAGAAAAGCTATGAAAATAATAGAACTAGCGCAAAAAATTGCAAATAAGAAAGGTATCTCAGTAGAAGAAGCTTGGAATGAAGCAATAACAGAATATAAAAATAAATATGAACATATTGCATAGATATTTAAGTATATAGTTTATTTAACTGTATAACTTTAATATAAACCAAATAATTTAAAATTATTTTTTAAAGATTAAGAATATTTGGTAGAATATAATGATTTTAAATGATACTATAAATTATAAGGTATATCATTATTAACGCAAAAGGAGGATATATGCTTGATTGTAAAAATAGATAATACTTTGGAAAAAGAATTTTGGCAATATGTATCACATGAAGAAAGTTTAAACTTATTCATAATTGGATATGTTGAAAACTATGGATTTAGTTCTCACTCTCAAGATATATGGTTTCAGTTAAAAGATGGAAATATAACTTCTATAATATTAAAGAATAAGTCAACACTTATAATTTATAGTCTAAAAAATGATTTTGATATAGAAGAACTGAAGAATCATATAAAAAGTTTGGATGTAGAAAGTATAAGTGGAAAAAAGTGTGTAATAGATAGGCTGACAAGTAAATATAAAGATTTTTATGAAAAACTAGATAATAAATTTTGTATATTGAAAGAAATAAAAGAAATAGATTTCTCTAACATGAAGGAGTATAAAATAGAAAATGCTAAGGAAAATGATATTGATGAAATAGAGAAGCTTTTAAATAGCTCAGACTATAAAGTAAGTCAAAATTACATAGAAGAAAGAAAAGAGCATTTAAAAGAAGGAAATGCAAGAGCATATTTTATTAAAAATAATGATACTATGATTAGCACTGTGTCAACTGGTATGGAAACTAGTTTTTTGGCAATGGTAGTATCTGTAAGTACAGATAAAAGATACAGGGGAAAAGGACTTGCAAGTTATATGGTTTACAATTTAAGTAAAGAATTGTTGTTGGAAGGAAAGGTTCCATGTCTTTTTTATAACAATGATATAGCAGGTAAAATATATCACAATATAGGATATAAAGAGATAAATGAATGGACAATACTTTTTAAATAATTATAAAAAATAAAAAACTCCATTAAGAATTAAAGTATTTATAAATAACTGTATTTTTACTATAATTCATGATGGAGTTTTATTTAATTTATAATATTATTTTTTATTACTTAAATAATCAAGAGTTTTAAGTTTATAACCTTCCTTTTCCCAATGTGTAAGCACCTCATCCAATATTTCAGTATTTGTTGATGAATTTGGATGTAGTAGAACTATTGCACCAGGATGTGTTCTTGAATAAATTTTATCTTTGGCAAATTCATGAGTAGGTTGTTTCTTTTCATACCAATCTACATAGGCAAAACTCCAGAATATTGATTTATATCCTAAATCTTGTGTATATTTTAAAGATTGTTCACTAAATTTACCCATTGGTGGTCTAAAATATTTAGGCATTTCTTTTCCAGTAACATCTTTATATGCTTTTTCTACACTTGTAATTTCTTCTTTAAATTTTTCAAAGTCTGTAATACCTGCCATTGATGGGTGGCTTTTTGAATGATTACAAACTAAATGTCCTTCTTTTTCCATACGCTTTATTAAATCTGGATTACTTTTTATATAACTTTCAACTACGAAAAACTGTGCTTTAGCATTGTGTTTTTTAAGTGTATCTAATAATTTTGGAGTATTTCCACTTTCGTATCCAGCATCAAATGATAGATATATAACTTTTTCATTAGGATTTCCTACATAATACCCATCATATTTTTTGAAAAAATCTGCTTCTTTTATAGGAGATGGCTGTTTACCATCTTCTCTAGGGTTAAAATACCAATCATATTCATGTGTATCGAGTGTTGGGTTAGAAATCTGAGTTTTTGTTTTATCTAATGATTTAAAATTTATACTAGCAATTCCAAAAAGTATTAGAGCAAATATTCCTATCATAATGTATTTTTTTAGGCTATCTTTTTTCACAATTTCACCTCTTATTTAAAATTTAAAGTGTATTTCTTACAATATAGTTTGAATATTTATAGTTAAAAATATTCATATATACAAATAATAAATTAAAGAAGTTTATTGTAAGATATATAAAATTAATATTAATTATCTTAAATAAAGTATATATAAATGATAAAATATAAAGAGCAATCATTGTAAATAAGTTAGGCTGGTTTAACTTGAAGGGATATAAAAATGGATAATATAATAAGTGTATTGAATGATGTTGTGTTTTTAGATATAGAAGTTAGTGGATTAGATTATTTAAATTCAGAAATTTTAGAAGTTGGAGCTGTTAAGGTTAAAGATTGGAAAGTAGATACATATCAATCATTAATAAAAAATAAATCTGAGGTACCTATAGAAGTATTCTCAATATGTAGAAATTTAGATAAAAATGATTTAGAAATAGCTAATGAAATAGAGAAAGTAGAAGATAGACTTATAAATTTTGTAGAAGATAGCTTGATTATATGTCATGATTTAAGTTTGAAAAAAAAGTTTTTTGAATATCATATGCCAAAGTTAAAAAACAAATTTATTGATTCAATTGAATTAGCAGTTATTTTAGAACCATATCATAAAGATTATAGCTTAGAATACTTAAAAAATACTTTAACCAATTGTAATTCTAAAGTGAAAAATAGGGCTTTATCAGATGCTATTGATATAATAAATGTTGTAAATTGCCTTCTAGTAAGATTTAATAGTTATGAAAAAACTACTTTAGAGCCATTAAGCTTTAAAATAAATTCATATCTTAAAAAATTTAATCTCCCAACATGGGAATGGAGTAAATTTTTAGAGGAGGCAAATTATGATTTATCAAACAATATAAATGTTAAAAAAGAATACAAGAGATTTAATTCAAAAGAAGAAAGTAAAAAAGAAAAAGAAACCTTAAAACTTTTAAATGAAGAAGAAAAAAATTATGAAGAATTGTTAAAATATAAAACTATCTGGGAGAATAAAGAAGGATTTACATATGAGTATAGACCTGGTCAATATGAGCTTTCTAAAACAATAAGGGAGTTGTTTAGAAATAGTGAATATGAAGAAAAAATTGCGTGTATAGAAGCTCCAACTGGTATAGGTAAAAGTGTAGGATATTTATTGCCTGCTATATTAGAATCTAGAATTAATAAAAAAAGATTACTAATTTCTACTGATACAAAGGAGTTGCAGATACAATTAATAAATAAAGATATTCCAAATGTATTAGATTCTTTGGGGCTAAATGGAAAAGTAAGTTATGGGTATATAAAAGGTAAAAATAATTATATTTGTATAGATAGACTGGAAACATATGTAGCAGATTATGAATCTCAAAACCCTACTAAAGGAGAAATATTATCTTTAATATTTTTAGAGAGGTTAGTTGAAGGTGGTAAGTATGGAGATATAGAAGAAATAAATTATTTGGTGCTTGATAATTTCAAGGAAATAAGTATTCACTTAAGAAATGTAAGTTGTGACTCAAATATGTGCAGACCTAAAAAATGTAAAAAGGATTGCTTATATAAAAATAGAATAGAAGAATTGAAAGATGAACATATAACAGTAGTAAATCATTCACTATTAGCTAAATGGCCATATAAGGATGAAAAACCTTTAGAAAATATAATAGTAGATGAAGCACATAATTTGACTGAAAAAGGATATGATTTCTTTTCAAGTATTATAAATTCAAAGTCCTTAAGGTATCTATTACAAGAAATTTATCCTTACGAGTTTATTCAAAATAGTAGCTTTATATATAAAAAATATAGCAGAAATATGAGGAAAATAAAGGCTTTTGATAAATTTTATAATGTACTAAAAATTGAAATAAAAGATAAACAAAAAATTGCTAGAAGTATAAATCTTATTATTGAAGAGATAGATTCAATATTAAATTTTGGGAGTTGTAATGAATATAATAGTGTAAGTAATTATAATTTAAGATGGGAACTAAATTTGCAAATAGATGAAATCGTGGGAAAACTAACGAAGAATGGTGTAGATACTGAAATAAGCTATAGAGCTTATAGTGAAAAGATAAAGTTAGGCTGTGAAAAAATAATAAAAAATTTAGTTTCAATAATAATAACAATTTATAGGAATATCGATGATGATAGTATAGATAAAGAAGCAGATGTATATAAATTTGGAAAGGCAAAGACAAGAGATTTAGAGGATATAAAGATTATATTTGAAATCTTTTTGGAGTATGATGAAAAGGATGATTATGCAAGAATAGTTGAAATTGATAAGAATTATAATGACTTTGAATTTCGAGTAGTGCCATTAAAAATAGCAGATTTGTTTGAAGAAAATATTTTATCTCAATTAGAGAAAGGAATATTTTTGTCTGCAACTTTGAGTTTATCTGAAAGTATGTCCTATTTTAAAAATACATTAGGAATAGACAGAGTTAAGAATGTGGAAAAGATTATAGAACCAATTTTTGATTATAAAAATAGAGTTTCTGTAGTTGCATTTTCTGATATTTGTGAGTACAGAAATTCTGAATTTCCAAATGAAATGAGTAAAATTATATCTAATATATCGCAGATTACAGAAGGTCATACCTTGGCTCTTTTTAATAGTAAAGATAGACAAGAAAAGACTTATGAAATATTGAAAAAATATTTACATGGTTTTAACTTAGAAATTTATGCTGATAAAAAGGGTATTAGGCATCTTAATGATTTGAGTAGAAAATGTGTAGTACTTGGTTCAAAAGGATGTTTTGAGGGTGTAGATATTCCAGGAGATGGTTTGGTATGTGTAACTTTAGACAAGCTTCCAAATCTAAGTCCAAAAGACCCTTTGTATTTTACTATAATGAAGAAGTATAATATAGACTACTATACTATAAATTATCCTCAAATGACCATAAAGGTAAAGCAAGCTATGGGGAGAATTTTAAGAAGTAAATATGACTATGGATGTTTTGTGATTTTTGATGTAGGAACTAATATAAGTGTGCTGAAGAGATTAGAGAAAGATTTACATGGTTGTAAAATTTCAAAGGTGAATAGCAATGAGTTTTATACTTATATAAAGCAACATTTCAATAAATCTAGAAGTCTAATACTAAAATCTGTTATATTCGATACTGTAAAAGCGTTGAATGTTGATGCTAAAATAGATAACAATGATGTTGATAAGGATATTATAAGAAAAGATATGAATGAAAATATAAGACAAAGAGCTGTAAAAGGAGAAGTGTATCATATAGATATTGTAAACAAAGATATGAAAGTAAAATATTTTGATAGAAACTATCTAATAAATTTAGATGTATTTATGAGAGAAGAACATAAAAACTAAGAGTGGGAGTGATATATTTGGCAAAACAAAAGTTTTATGCCGTAAAAAAAGGTAAAAGTATAGGTGTATATAATACATGGGATGAGTGCAAAAAACAAGTAAATGGATTTTCAGGAGCTGAATATAAGAGTTTTTCTACTTTGCAAGAAGCAAAAGAATATATTTATGGGTCAGAAAAACTAAGCTTTAAAGAAGACGAGGAATTTATAGAAGCGTATGTAGATGGAAGCTATGAACATTCAATAAAGATGTATGGCTCAGGTGTTGTAATTTTAAAAAATAATGAAGTTATAAAAACCTATAGTGAAAAAGGAAAAGAGGAAACTCTAGTAGGAATGAGAAATGTAGCTGGGGAGATAGAAGCTTCTAAGATTGCAATGCAATATTGTATTGATAATAACATTCAAAACTTGATTTTATATTTTGACTATGAAGGTATTGAAAAGTGGTGTACTGGAGTTTGGAAAACAAATAAAGAAGGAACTATAGCATATAAAAATTTCTATGACAGTATTAAGAATAAGCTTAATGTAAAATTTACAAAGGTTAAAGCACATTCTGGAAATAAGTATAATGAAGAAGCTGATAAATTAGCTAAAAAAGCTATTGGTGTATAATGAAAAGCTATTTATACATAGTAAGATGCTATAAGAGTATATTTAAACTCTTAACTTATAATTAAATAACTTATAATTAAATAAATTTTGATTAAAAAAGCAGATTGTATTATGAGAAAATAAGTATCTAATTTAGAAACAATTAATAGTAGTATTAATTAGACACAGCTTATTTAATATAATAAAATCTGCTTTTTTATATAATTATAAAATTTTCTTATATTCTATTAGAATTGCCCATAAATACCTTCAAGTTCTTCTTTTAATACCTCAGGGTCATTTATACCAATAGACATGGTTCTAGCCAATATATTTGCCTGGTCGTAAGTTGATGTCCATGAGAATACACCACCTAGACAATTTCTAAGAACATATTGAGTTTTTAAGAATATTGATAAAGCATCATCATATGACATTGCAAAATCTCCGTCTTTAACTAAATATGGAACTTGAGCGGTATTATCAAATCTATATTCATATCCATTTTTATTTATATAATCCCTTCTAAGTTCATCATAAGTTCTTGTTATAGTAGCACCTAATCTTCCATAAAATGGTATACCAAGAAGGATTTTCTCAGAAGGCATTCCAGCATTTTCAAGATTTCTTACCATTGCATCAACACTATATCCTGGTAAAGATAAGTCAGAATCAAAAAGGTTTGCTTGATGTTTTCTACCATTTGCTCCTGTTTCACCTGCTGTAAAATCATAGCTCATAAGATTGAAATAATCTATTATTGGAGCTATTTTATCTATTTCAGCACTTGAATTTATATATCCTCTATCTCCTGTTCCAGCTACACTAAGCCATTTGTCATCTCCTATAACGTCTCTTATGGCAGTTAGTAAAAGTGTAAAGTTTTCTCTATCTTGAGGTCTTGATGTTATCCCAGATGCACTACTTCCAGGATATTCCCAGTCTATATCCACTCCATCTAAAGCGTATTCATTTATCATCTGATTAACCTGTCTTGCAAAATTATACCTAGATGTAGGAGTTAATGCTGCATCAGAGAAGCCTTCAGCTCCCCAACCTCCAATAGCTACAATTACTTGTAAACTAGGTTTTTCACCTTTAAGAGCAAGTAATTGATTTAAAAATCTAGGATAAGGAATAAACAAATTGCCAGACTGGTCTATCTCTGCAAAAGCAAAGATAACTGCATCCAATAATTGTGCATCTACATTAGTTGGGTTACCAAGAACATATTCCGCCACAATTGGATTGATATCTGGACAGTTTACATTTTCAACTATTGGATTGTATGGGTCTGTTATTTGTGGTCTAACTAATTTTTTTGACTCTTTTAAAGTCTTCATAGCTATTTTTTTAGTATTTTTTTCACTAGTATAATCGTAGTTTTTATAATTGTGCTTATAGAAATCTTCATAACTACTATCTTCTTTATCATAGCTAGAGCTTATTTTGTCACAAGATTTGTCTTTGTCATAGTTATAATTTGTTTCATCACAAGATTTATTTTTAAACTTATCTTGCTTGAAGTTGTGAGCCTTGTTAGTATTTTTGTTGTGTTTTTTATCATGCTTACAATCATCCTTTATGTCAGTTTTGTGTTCTTGTTTACAGTCAAGAGCTTTGTTAGTGTAGTCATGCTGTTCATGTTCACAATTACATTCATTCTCAATGTTTTTAGTATGTTCTGTTTTCCAACCATAAGTATTATCAATTTTCTTGTTCAATTCTTCATGATTATAATTATCTGGTACAAAGCATAAATACCAATCCATACAAGAATATTTCTTATTACAGCTGTTAACTCTATTTTTTAATTCTTTATAGTTTTTAGGATATGGCAAAATCACTGGCATTCCAGGGAACCAATTCGCAGGAGTAACTATATTATCTCTATCACTAGTTTGAAGTGCATCTACTATTCTAAGTATTTCTGGAATATTTCTTCCTGTAGTTAGTGGATAATAAAGAATTGTTCTTAAAATTTGATTATTATCTATAATAAATACAGAACGAACAGTTGATGTATCACTCATTGGTTTTGATATCATGCCATATAATTTGGCAATTCTCATATCTCTATCTTCTATAATAGGAAATGGAATTTCTACACCTGTAAGTAAAGAAATATTGTACATCCAAGCTAAATGTGAGCTATTGCTATCAACACTTAGACCAATTAGTTCTGTATTTCTTTTTTTAAATTCGTCATAATATTTAGCAAAACATAAAAATTCTGTAGTACAAACTGGTGTAAAATCACCAGGATGTGAAAATAAAACAATCCAATTACCTTTATAATCAGAGAGTCTAATAGAGCCGTTTGTTGTATTGGCTTTAAAATCAGGAGCCTTTGATCCTAAACTTGGCAAATTTGGCATGTGAATCACCCCTCAATAAATTATCATTTATTCTATTCTATTAATTAATACATATTAGTGTTACTACTTTATTAAAAATTAAGGAATCCTTATGTCAAAAAAAGATATTTATTAAAAAGATTTAATATTTTCCTAATAAAGTGACAATAGTAATTGCTATTTTTTTACTAATTTGGTATAGTAATGGATAAGGGGTAGTGTCAATATTAGCGATTATACGAGGTGATTGGATTGAAAAAAATTCTAAGAATTTTAGTTATCTCCATGATGATATGTTTTGCAATGACTTTTGCATTAGTATTAATAAATTCAGTTATGGGAGTACATATAGGATTGGATTATTACTTTTTGATGGGAAGCGTGCTTACAGTTTGTTTAACAATTGGAATTGTTTTATGCAATGCTAGAAAAATATTTGATAGCAAAACTATACATAAAACAAGAATGAAAAATGTCAGTGTTAATAAAAAACAAAATAGTCATTCTAGGGATATAAAAAGAAAGATATCATAATTTATGTAAAGGAAATATTTATGTATAAAATAATGATTGATAGGTAAAATAAAAACACGATTTAACTTGTGTTTTTATTTTTTTTCAGGAATTATGATATAATAACCAATAAGAAATTTAGGTTACCATAAAATATAAATATTGCTAAATGGAGAGGGAACTATAATGAATTTTAGAGATTTATTTGAGAAAGCTGTAGATTTTATTGATGAAAAAAGAAAATCTATAGTTGCAGTTTCATTATCGGCATTAGGTGTAATTGTTTTAATAATAGTATTTTTTTTAAGTAGTAATGAGTTTAGTGTAGGAAATGAAGCTAATGAGTTGTTAAAAATTATAGAGAAAAGACAGTATTCTATAGCTGTTGATTACTATGCAAGTATAGAAAAAAAGTTTTCTGATTCAAAAATGGAAAGATTTAATAAGTCTGTTTCTAAAAAAATAAATAAATTGTTATTAAATAGTGGTGATAAATATTTAGATGGAGATATAAGTCAAGAAAGTTTTATTGGATTAATAAACACAGTAAAAGAACTAAACAAAATAAATGTATCTGTGGATGATTTATTAGCTCAAGCTGATAGAGTTAGAGAAATGTATAAAGAAGAAAATACCACTCATGATATTGCCATTAACTATATAAACACTATTTCAATATTAAATGGCATGGGCAGTAACCTAGATGTATACAAACAAAATATAGAAACAATCAAAGAATCTAGAGATATTTATGATTCAGCAGTAAAAGACCAAAAAGTATATAAGTATTATGAAGCTATTGAAAAGTATAATAAAGTGTTAAAAGAGGACGAAAAATACTATAATATGGCTCAAAATGGGAAAGAGCAATGTGTTGAGGAAATGTATGATTACTATATAAGTAAGGCTGAAGAGGCAAATACTTCTGGAGATTATGAAAGAGCATTACAGTATATAGAGTATCTAAAAGAAGATTATTCAGATGATGCAAAGGTACAAAGCTTAGAAAAAAAATATAAAAAGAATCTCTCATTGTATACTTTAACGTCTGATGATATTATAAATGTAATATCCAAAAAAAGTGGGAAAAATAAGGCAAATCTATCTATAAACTCACTTCCACAAATGATAAAAAATAATAAATATTATTATGCTGAAGTATATGAGTATGACAAATTAATAAATGAGGTATTGGTAAGTGCAAAAACTAAAGATTTATATTCATATAAAGATGGTAAAAAAGATTACAAAGTAGGTTATGGAGATGGGTACTTTAGAATATTAGAAGATGGAAGTTATCAATTTGGTATTACAAAAGATAAAGCTAAATTTGTATTAACTAATACTCTTGATGAAAAAGAAAATAAGTATAAAAAGATTGAGATATTAGATATAGAGAAAGCTGACAGATATGTAAAAAGTAAAAAGAGTTTAGAAGAATTGTTTGGGAAATATAAAAATATTTATTATTATGCTGTGGTAAATAAAGGATTATTTAGAGGAAAAGAGGTTTATGCTATTAATATTTACAATGAAAAAATATATGCCATATCAGAAAATGGACTAAATGAATATTAATTAATTATATTAATAATGTTAAATTAATATATAATTAAAAAATTTTTGGGTTTTTAAGGCGCATTATGTAGTAATATAATAGTAGGTATATATAAATAATTTTATTGTAAGGAGAAGTATGGGATGAGCAATGTGAACAAAAAGCTAGTTATAGCTATTGGAGCTATAGTATTGGTAACAATAATTTTTGTAGGCATAATGTGTATGCAATTTAAAGGAGAGAAAATAGTAAAAAACACATATGTTAATGGAGTAAGTGTTGGAAAACTAACTAAATCTCAAGCAAAACAGGAGTTAGCTAAAAAATACAAGTTAGAGAGAGTTGAGTTTAACTACAATGATAGAAGTTGGAAAGTGAAAAGCAAAGATTTAAATTTATCTACTGACCTGGATAAAACAGTAGAAAATGCATATAATTTAAATAGAAAGAGTGGTTTCTTTGGGAATTTATCAAAAACTATTTCAGCAAATTTTGGAAAAAAGAGCAACTTAGTAGTAGTGATAAATTATGACAAAAACAAGTTAAAAGCAGAAATGGAAAAAATAGCAAAAGAAATAGATGTAGATGTAAAAGATGCAACGCTTGATATAAGTGGTGAAAAAGTAAAAGTTGTACCAGATTCTGATGGTCTTAAAATGGATGTTTCTAAGAGTATGGAGAGTTTTAATAATCAAACTAAAAAAGGCAATTATAAAAATAAGTTGGTAGTAAAATCTACTCCAGCAAAGATAAAAAAAGAACAACTTGCTAATATAGATACAAATTTAGGAAAATATTCGACAACATTTAAAACTTCTCAAGTAAATAGAAGCATAAACATAAAATTAGCAACAGATAATATAAGTAATATATTACTTATGCCAGGAGAAACTTTCTCATTTAACAATCATACAGGTAAAAGAAGTAAAGAAAATGGATATAAGAGTGCACCTGTAATAATGGAAGGTGAGATGGAAGAAGACTATGGTGGAGGCGTTTGTCAAGTTTCATCAACATTATATAATTCTGTGTTATACGCAGGTCTAGAAATTGTTAATGTAAAAAATCATACAATACCATCAAGTTATGTTCCAAAGGGAAGAGATGCAACTGTTGCAGATAGTGGAATAGATTTCTTATTTAAAAATAATCTAAAACATCCAGTTTACATAAAAAATTACGTTTCAGGGAATCAAATTGTTTGCAACATATATGGAAGTGCAGAAGATAAACAAAACATAACAATATCAACAAAATTAGATGGTGTTTCACAAACTACCATGAAAAGGGTTAATGACTCTACAATGCCTAAAGGCAAAGAAAAAGTAGATAAGAGTGGAAGAAATGCATATTCTGTATCTACATATAGAACATTTAATGATGCAAATGGTAAGAAAATTAAAACTGAAAAAATAGCTAATTCATATTATCCTAAGAAGGAAGGTATTATATTAGTTGGGACTATGGAACCAAAGCCAGAGGAAAAGCCAAACGAAAATAAAAATAACCAAAACACGAATAATCAAAATACTGATAATCAACAAAAACCAGAAACACCACCAACTGATAATAAGCCTAATGAGACACCACCACAACCGCAAGCTTAAAGTTCTCAAGAATAGGATTTATGTAGAGTATTAAAAAATATAAATCTAAATAGGAGGGATTACTTTGAATTTAAATAATATAACGAATTACGTTCAAAGTATTTGCGAGAATATTTCTAATGTATTAGATGTAGATGTTACTTTAGTTACAAAAGATTTAACTAGGATAGCAGGTACAGGAATATTCAGAGGTAAAATAGGAGAAACAATATCAGAGAAATCTGTATACTCTCTTGTTTTAAAAGATGGAAAATCCTATGTTATAAATAAGGAAATAGAAGAGAACTGTAATAAATGTGCAAATAGAGAAAATTGCAAAGAATTAGCTGATATATGTACTCCTGTTAAAATGGGAGAGCATATACTTGGAATCTTGGGTATAGCTGCATTTAATGAAGAGCAAAAAGAAAAGATACTTTCAAAAGACAAGGAGTTAACTGCATTTGTAAGGAGTATGTCTGACTTAATATCTTTTAAACTAGATGAATTATATAAACAAGAAGTTAAGACCATAGATGACCTTGAGAGGGAAGCTATAGAAAATGCTATAAAAAAGTATGGAAGTAACACAGAAGGAATGAAAAAAGTAGCTGAAGCCTTAAATATAGGCATAGCTACACTTTATAGAAAAGTAAAAAAATTCAACATTAAAAGTTAATAGTATTGAAAAAGAGGTAACCTTTTCATAAAAGAAGAGGATTACCTTTTTTATTATGAGAACAATGGCAAAATATGTATAGTTTTGACTTGATATATTAAATATGTTATCTTAAATATATATTTTAGAGTGGAGGTGAGTGTTATTTTAGTTAAAGATATAAAACAAGATATAGAAAACATGCCTAGAAAAATTTTAGATATATCTTTGATAGAAGATAATAAAAGTGATTTGACTTTTTTTAATATAGAAGAAGAAGACGGTGATGAAACATTAAAAGCATTAAAACAGAGTTATGTGACTACAAATTATAAAGAAGAAACTTTATTAAATTTACAGGGAGCTTTAAATTCAAAGTCAGACACAACATCAAAGGAGTTAAAGTTAGAATCATATAAAAGATATAATAATGCATTAGATTTAGCATATAAAAATTATGTAACTAGTGCCATTAATATGGTTAACAAAGCTTTAGAGATAAATCCTAAAGATATAGATATATTAAATCTTAGAGGTCTTTTGAAGTTATTAAAATGTGATTTTGCTAAGTCCTTTGAGAGTTTTTATACTGCTTTATGTTATGAAAATAATCATATATCTAGAAAATATGTAAATCTAATTTCATCTGAAGATTTTAAAACTTTTTTAGGAAGGTACAATCATTCTATAAGATTCATAAATGAAGAATTAAATTATGAGTCAATACATATTTTAGAGAATATAGTTGAAGAAGAACCTGAACTAATAGAGCCATATGTAATTTTATCTTTGTTGTATGATAAACTAGGGAATGTAAAAAAAAGAGAAGGATATTTAGATAGGCTTAAAGAGCTAGATAAAGATAATCCAATATTTGAAAAAGATGAAGAAGAAAAAGAAGATACTAGTAAAAAGGAAGAGGTAAAAAAAGTAAAAAGAAAGAAAAACATTTTACCATATATTATAATTATTTTTGTTTTAATAGGTATGGGTGTATATCTGATTCAAAGCAAAAAGAGAATAGAAAATTTAAATAACCAAATAAGTAGTAAAGAGGAAAAATTAAATGAAACTGATAAAAAGCTAGGAGAAACGAGTAAAAAATTAGAAAAAACGAACAAGGAATTAAATGAGGTTAAAAATAAAGAACCAGAAAAAGAGATAACTGTAACTGGTGAGGAAGATTTATATTATCAAGCTTTAGATTTAAAGAAAAATAAAGAATATGAAAAAGCTATAGATAATTTTAAAAGTATAGTCTCTTCTGGAAAAACTAAAAAATATATTTCTGAATCAATATATCAATTAGCAATAACGAATAAGTTATTGGGAAATAAGGATGAAGCTATAAAATATTACAAAAAGTATATAAATACTTACACTAAACATGACCAGTATTATGATGACTCATATTATGAACTTGGTATGCTTTATTATAATAATGGTGATTTAAAAAATGCACAACAAACTTTTTATAGTTTAAGAAGTGAAGTTCCAGACAGTATGTATAACAATTCAAAAATAAAAGAGATTTTAAGTGAAAAATAGGTTTATATAGTTAAGTTTTTTGAAACAACCAAGTATGTATTTTATTAAATTAAAATAAAAATAAATTTAAAAAGAGATTGTATCAAATTAGAACTTTCTATTTAAAGAAAGATATTTGCTTGTTGATAAAACTACAAATATATGATTTGAAGCAATCTCTTTAATTTTTGGAGGTGGAAGATGAAAGTTTTCAATCAATTAGTAATAATTTTATCTATATGGGTAATAGGAGAGTACATAAGTTCCTTTATACAGGGAATTATACTTATTCCTGGGAGTATAGTTGGTATGCTATTATTATTTCTACTACTACAATTTAAAGTCTTAGATTTAAGTAGCATAGAAAATGTAAGTGGATTTTTCCTTGACAATATGGCTATATTTTTTATACCAGCAGGTGTATCACTTATAAAGTCATTAGACCTAATAAGAGAAAATGTATTAGTGCTTTTACTTGTCATATGCTTAAGTACACTAATAGTAATGTATACGACTGGAATTATAGTGGAAAAGATGATAAAAAAGAAGGAAGAAGGACAAAAAAATGTATAACGTATTACAGACGCCAGTATTTGGTATAATAGTAACAATAGTATTTTTTAATTTAGGGAGATATATTCAAAGAAAAACAAGTAATCCCCTGTGCAATCCCTTATTAATTGCAATCATAGGGATAATATTATTTTTAAGTATATCTAAAATTCCTTATGAGAACTACAAGATAGGAGCAGATAGTCTAAATTTCTTTTTAGGTCCTGTTACAGTAGTACTTGCAGTTCCACTTTATAAACAATTTGAATTATTTAAAAAGCATATGTTTGAGATTATTGCAGGAATAGGTTGTGGTATAGTTATTTCTTTTGTATCTGTATTGATAATTGGTAAAATAGCTAATTCAGATGTAAGTATAATAAATTCACTGATTCCCAAATCTATAACAACACCAATGGGAATATCTTTAGCAAATTCTTTAAATGGTGTAGAATCAATAACAGTTGTGGCCATAATTTTTACAGGTATTTTTGGTGGTATGGTTGCTTCTACAGTATTCAAACTTGGAAATATAAATCATCCAGTTGCTAAAGGAATTGCCCTTGGAACGTCTGCACATGCTCTAGGAACTACAAAAGCTTTTGAACTTGGAGAAGTAGAGGGAGCTATGAGTGGTGTTTCTATTGGGGTTTCTGGGACAATTACAGTAATATTAATACCTATTATAATGAATTTTATATAAAAAATAAAATTAAAATCAGTACATTGAATACCTAAAACAAAATAAAATAAAAAAATTTTAAGGTAAAACTGAATGAAAAAAATGCAAATAATGAAATAAAAAAATCATGTACTGAAATTATAAAAACAAAAATTTCATTTAGGAATTAATTATGAACAGACAATTATTAAGTTTAAATTTGCTAAAATAAAATAAATTACTGTTAAAATGGATATTTAGAAAAAAATACTATAAATTTACTATATTGCAAGTTAAATAATAAGTAGTATCATATCATGCTAGAAAAAGTTTCATTTAAAGCATAAATGAGATGATTTGAACGTTTTTAAAGATTAGAATAGTAAAAATTGCACTAGACATATATGAAAAAGATACTATAATAGATGATGTAATAGATAACAGTTCAAGAAATTATATAAAAAAATTTATTTGAAATATTATCTATTACATCAGGAATAATATAATATATGTAAAAATAAGTTTTTAAAATTCTAAAGATTTAAAAGGATTGAAGGGAGAAAGAAATGAGTGAAGTTAAGAATACCCTACAAAAACATCCAGTTTTAAGATATTCAACAATGTTATTTGGGATGTTGATGACATCTATAGGTATAAATGGGTTCTTAAGACCAGCACATCTACTTAGTGGAGGTGCTACAGGTATAGCAACATCTATAAACTATTTAACAAATATAAATGTGGGTCTATTAACATTTTTAATCAATATTCCAATATTTATCTTAGGGTTCATATACCTTGAAAAAGAGTTTTGTATTTCAAGTTTAGTAAATATGATTGTATTTTCATTATTATTAGGTGCAACTCAGGAAATAAGTCAGATTATACCTATACATGATATATTGCTTCAAAGTGTATATGGTGGTATATTGTCTGGTTTAGGAGTTGGGGTTGTATTTAGAACTAGGTCTTCCCAAGGTGGTACAGATATAATAGCTGCTATACTAAAAATTAAGAAGAATATAGAAATGAAAGATACTGCTTTAGCAATAAATGGTTTGATAGTACTTACAGGAAGTTTTTTATTTGGGTTAGATTTAGCATTATACACTCTTATAGGTCTATTTTTAAATGCTTATTCAATGAGTTTTATTAAAGATGCAATGAATTATCAAAAATCTGTTATGGTAATGTCAAATGAAGTCGATTTAATAGCAGAAGATATAATGAAGAGTTTAGTTAGAGGTGTAACTTTTTTAGATGCAGAGGGTGCATACACTCATCAAAAAAAGAAGATTATATATACAATAGTGTCATCAAATGAGATACCAAAGATAAAAGATATAGCTTTGAAGTACGACAAAAAAGCTTTTATATCTGTAAATGATGTTACAGAGGTAAAAGGAAGAGGGTTTAAAGCAAAAGATTTATAGAAAATTTTACAAGCTGAGAGTCTATAATATGAATTTGTATATTATAATTCTCAGCTTATTTAAATTTAGTATATGAAAATAAAGGTTTTATTAATGATTTGTGTATCACTTTAAAAGATATCATTTTAAAATTAAAATTGAAAAAATTACTCAATATGTAGAAAACATGACCACTATTAGGATATAATAAATTTAATAGATTTAGTAAAATATCTAGGAATAACGTTGGAGGAATGGCATTATGAATTTATCTAAAGAATATGTTAATTTGTATGATAATTATTTGAAATATATAAATGAAGTAAACAAAGAGATTAAAAGTATAAAGAACATGAAGAAGCGTGTTTTAAAAAAGGGCGATTTTGCTCCAGAAAATGAAGTATTAGAGTTAGAAGGAAAAACAATACGTGATATAGATGATGTTGATACAAAAAAGCCAAGAAATAAAATATATAAATTTTCAAATGGGGATGTGTATGTAGGCAAATTTTTAGAGGGAAAGATGGAAGGTCAAGGCTCATATACTTTTTTTGTTGATGAAGGAACAGTTATGGAGTACATCGGAGAATTCAAACAAGATAAGAAAAATGGAAAAGGAAACTTTGTATTTTCAAATGGAAATGAGTATGTAGGTCATTTTGAGGAAGATATGATGAATGGTGTTGGAAATATGTTGTATAATAGCAAAGATGAGTATATTGGAACTTGGAAAAATGGGAAAAAAGATGGAAAAGGTATTTATAAGTGGAGTGACGGATGTATATACGCAGGTGAGTTTAAAGTTGGAAAGATGGAAGGGTATGGCATTTGCTACAATAGTGAAGGTGAAATACTTTATGAAGGAGAATGGAAGAATAATTTGGTTCATGGTAAGGGAACTTATATATGGGAAAAAGGTAAAAAATATGTAGGCGAATTTATGCATGGAAAAAAACATGGGCAAGGAACTTTTTATCTAAATAATGAATTGGTTTATGAAGGGACTTGGAAATTCGATAAGCCATCTATCTTTGATAGAACATTAGATGAAATATTTTCTTTAAGACTGTAGCTTTATCTATTAGTAGGTAAAGCTTTTTTCTAATACTTACTGTAGATAGGTATAAATGATATTGATTAGTATACATTATCAATATTAGCGTAATGAATATAATATTAAAATTTTTGATTTATTTTACAAAGGAGGGGTATATTGAAGAAATTAATTGCTTTAGTGTTAGTGATACTTATTGTTTTATTTTATAGTCCTGAATTATTAGAAGAAGGATATGATTTAAAAGAAAAATTTTTTCAAAGTGAAATATGGAATGAATTTTTAGAAAAGATAAATATAAATGATAATTCTAAGAAAGAGAAAAAAGAAAAAAATCAAAATTTACAATCAAATAATGCTGAAGAGGAAAACTTAGGAGAATCAGATATAAAGAACTTTGAAAAAATAAGTTTAGGAGATAATTTAAGTCAAGTTTTATCAAGTATTGGCAAACCTGGTAGAATTGATACTAGTGAATATGGTTTTGATTGGTATATATATAATCAATATGGAAAAGAATTTGCAATGGTTGGGCTTGAAAATGATGAAGTAGTGGCACTTTACAGTAATTCTATGAATTCATGTGAAAATCAAGATATAAAAATAAATCAAGATAGACAGACAGTGAGAACTAAGATTACACCATTAAAATATAAGAGAAAAGGAAATACTAGATATATAATAAACTCAGAAAATCAATATGATATAATAAGTAAAGAAGGTAAGTATATTACAATTTTCTACGATATTCATGAAGAAAATAGAGTTTGTTCATATTTAATAATTGATAAAAGTACTGAAGATGAGTTTAAAAATTTATATCCAGATGATAGAGAAGAACTTAAAAAATGTTTTGAACTTGAAGTTATAGACCTTGTAAATAGTGTTAGAAATCAAAGAGGATTAAACTCGCTTAAATACAGTGAACAGGCAACTTTGAGTTCAATAAAACATAGTGAAGATATGAGAGATAATAATTTTTTTGACCATATAAATAAGAATAATGAAACTCCATTTGACAGAATGAAAAGAGAAGGGATAGTATATACTTCAGCTGGAGAAAACATAGCAGCAGGACAGATTAATGCAATATATGCACATGAAGCTTGGATGAATTCTGAAGGACATAGAAAAAATATTTTAGGGAATTATAATAATATTGGAGTTGGAGTAATATTTGGAGGAAGTTATAAAATATATTACACTCAAAACTTTTATAAATAACTAAAATATTTGAAAGGAAGTTTAAAAATGACATCATGGAAAAAAAAGACAGTATATAAGTGTTTAATAGCAGTAGTCTTGTTTTGTGGAATAATACTAATATCTAATTTTAGTAAAGTTTCTGCTTTGATGATGGATACTAATGGAAATGTTTTGATTAAGCATGGTTCAAGGGAAAAAAAATTAGTAGCAATTACCTTTGATGATGGTCCTCATCCTAAAGAAACTAGTCAAGTTTTAGATGTATTAAAGAAATACAATGTAAAAGCTACCTTTTTTATAGCTGGAAAGCATGCAAAATGGTATAAAGAACCACTAGTAAGAGCAAGTAAAGAAGGACATGAGATAGGAAATCATACTTTTAATCATCCTGATATAAGTAATTTAAGTTCTAGTCAGATAGAAGAGGAGATTATTAAGTGTGAAGATATTTTAAAGGAAGTAACTGGGAAAAAACCGACATTATTTAGACCACCATTTGGAAGTTATAGAGAAAAGGACCTAATAGAAATTGCAAAGAAGCATGACTATAAAGTTATTTTATGGACAGGTGTAGATGTGAAGGATTGGAAAAATCCAGGTGCTAATAGTATTGCAGATAAAATAATTAAAAAAGTACAAAATGGAGATATAATACTTTTACATGATTATGCGACTAATGATACAGTTGAAGCTTTAGATATGTTTATCCCAAAAATGATTGAAAAAGGCTTTAAATTTGTAACAGTTTCTGAATTAATAAAATAGTTTTTAGGGGGGAGATTTATAGTATGATTTTAATGATAGACAATTATGATTCTTTTGTATATAACCTAGTACAATATATAGAAGAATTAGGGGAAACAGTTGTAGTAAAAAGAAATAATGAAATCAAAATAAGGGATATTGAAGAACTAAATCCAGAGGTAATTGTATTATCTCCAGGACCATGTTCTCCAAAAGAAGCTGGTATTTGTATAGACATTGTTGAGTATTTTAAAGGGAAAAAGCCTATATTAGGAATTTGTTTGGGTCACCAAACTATTGGACATGTTTTTGGAGGAGATATTATAAAGGCACAACAGCCTGTACATGGAAAAGTATACAGTATAAACCATATTAATAAAGGAGTTTTCAGTGGACTTAAAAATCCTTTAAATGTCACTAGGTATCATTCACTAATAATTGATTCTAATACAGTTCCTAAAGAACTAGAAGTTACAGCAACTACTGATAAAGGTGAAATAATGGGAATTAGACATAAGGACTACTTAATAGAAGGAGTGCAATTCCATCCAGAAGCTATTTTGTCAGAGTATGGTCATGAAATGCTGAAAAACTTTATAACAGAAGCTAGAGAAAGGATACATATGTAATATGATAAGAGAGATAAATACTAAACTGAATTCTTTTGAGATATTTACTATTTTTAGAAATGAACGTGACAGTTTTATATTAGATAGTGCTATGGATAAAGAAAAATTGGGAAGATATTCTTTTATAAGTAGCCAACCATTTAAGGTATTAAAATATAAAAATACTGATGAAAATCCTTTAGAAGTTTTAAAAGAGGAACTAGATAGATATAGGATTACAAATGATACTAACCTTCCATTTGTAGGAGGGGCTGTAGGATATTTATCTTATGATTTAGGTAATTATATAGAAAAATTACCTAGAACTACTATAGATGATATTGGTATGCCTGACATGTATTTTGGATTTTATAATCATGTAATAGTTATAGACCATCTTATGGAAAAAACTTACATAGCTACTCCAAATATAGATATAAAATTAGAAGAAAAGATAATTGACTACATAGAACAAAAAATATTAAAAGAAGAGAAAAAAGGTATAGATAGCATATGCTATCAAGAAAAAGAGGTAAAACCTATAAGGCTTAAATCTAACTTTACAAAAGAAGAATTTAAAAATGCAGTTCAAAGTGTTAGAGAGTACATAAGACAAGGAGATATATACCAAGCTAATTTAACACAAAGGTTTAGTGGAGAAACAGAACTTACAAGTTTTGAATTATATAGAGATTTAAGAAGATTTAGCCCAGCGCCATTTGGAGCATTTTTAAACTTTGAAGATGCACACATATTATCAAATTCTCCAGAAAGATTTATAAGATGTGTTAATAAGAAAATAGAAACTAGACCAATAAAAGGTACTCGTCCAAGAGGTAAAAATAAAGAAGAGGATTTAAAACTTCAACAAGAACTTAAAAATAGTGAAAAAGATAGAGCCGAACTACTTATGATAGTAGATTTAGAAAGAAATGATATTGGCAGAATATCTAAAACTGGAAGTGTAAAAGTTCCAGAATTGTTTGTAATTGAACCGTATGCAAATGTAAATCACTTAGTTTCAACAGTTGTAGGTGAGCTAAAAGATGATAAAGATGCTACTGATGTAATAAAAGCAACTTTTCCAGGGGGGTCTATAACAGGAGCACCTAAGATTAGAGCGATGGAAATTATAGATGAATTAGAGCCAACACAAAGAAATGTGTATACTGGTTCAATAGGGTATATAGGTTTTAATGGTGATATGGATTTTAATATAGCGATTAGAACAATAATTAAAAATGATAAAAAAGTCTACTTTCAAGTTGGAGGAGGAATGACTTGGGATTCTGACCCAGATGAAGAATATCAAGAAACACTTGATAAAGCAAAATCTATAATGAAGGCTTTGAGGGGATATTATGAAGAATAGTGTAGGTTTTGATAGTAGTTTAAGTAAATTTGGAATTGGTTTGTTTGAAACTATTAAAGTTAAAAATGGCATACCAATAGATTTAAATATCCATATAGAAAGAATGCTAAGTTCAATAAAATGCTTAGATTTAGATATAAACTATAAAAAAGATTTATTGATAAATGAAATTGTTACATATATAAAAAAAGAAAATGTTATTAATAAAGCACTTAGAATTACCGTTTTTGATGAAGGTTATAATATATCTATTAGGGATATTCCATATAATCAAGAGACCTATGATAAGGGGTTTAGATTAACTATATCACCAATAGTTAGAGGGAATAGTTTAATTCATAGACATAAGACTACTAATTATTTTGAAAATATATATACCAAAAATGTTGCAAATAAAGATGGTTATAATGATGGTATATTTGTAAACTCAGATGGTGTAATACTAGAATGTTCTATGAGCAATATATTTTTCATAAAAGGAGAAAGAGTGTACACTCCTAGTGGTAAATTACCAATATTAAATGGAATAATAAAAAAAAGGATTATAAAGATTTGTGACGAATTACATATAGAGTTGGTAGAAAATGAAATTAATATGTTAGAAATTAGTAGTTTTGATTTTGTTTTTGTCACAAATAGTCTTATGGGCGCTATGAAGGTTACAGAAATTGACAAAATAAAATTTAATAAAGAAAATGTTATTTTTGATAAAATAGTAGAATTATTAGAATAAATTAAAATATTAACAATTTATTGGAGACAAAAAATGATAGGTTGTATTTATGAAGTATATAATGAAGAGATAACTAAAATAATAGAAAACCAAAACACTTTAGCAGTGTATTTGGTGGGTTCTAGTAAATACGTAGATTTTACTCTTTATGATGTAGAAATAAACGATATTGATGTATTCGTTTTTGTAAAAGAAGGGGAAAAACAAGAGCGAGTGTTGTTTGAAAAAAAGGGAATAGAATTTGATATAAATTACTTTTCAAAAGATGGTGTAAAAAAATTATTATCAGATAGAGAGTACTTCTTTATTAAAGAGATGAAAGATGCTAAAGTACTATTTGATAATGGAAATATATCAAACGCTATAAAAGAGATAAGTAGAAATATTTACCTAAATGGTCCTAATAAAATGTCACTGGAAGAAAAGTCTTTTTTAAAACAAGATATTAAAGCAAAAATATCAAATTTAAAAAATAAAGAAAAATTTGATGTTTTTGAATATCATTTTTTGACGAATTTATATTTAAAAGATATAATAATTGGGTACTTTAATATAAATGATAAATGGGTACCAAAAGATAAAAAATTACTAAAAGTTTTGAAAAAAGAAAACAATGAGCTTTTTGAACTAGTATCAAGAGTAAGTGAAAACTATGATTATCAAAAACTTTTAGATGTTTATAATTATATTTTTAAAGAAATTGAGACAAAAGAGGTTATAAAACTAATCTTCTAGTCACAAATCAATGGGGGGAGTTTAAATGAATAAAGTTGATAAAGAAAAGATACAACATGCAGTAAGAGAAATATTAGAGGCAATTGGAGAAGACCCAGATAGAGAAGGTCTAATCGAGACTCCAAATAGAGTTGCTAGAATGTATGAAGAGATATTCTCTGGTCTTAGTGAAGAACCAAGAGAACATTTAAAAGTTCTTTTTGCAGATGAAAAACATGAAGAATTAGTATTGGTAAAAGATATTCCCTTTTATTCATGTTGTGAGCATCATCTAGTTCCTTTCTTTGGAAAGGCACATATTGCTTATTTACCAAAAGGAGGAAGACTTACAGGTCTTTCTAAACTTGCTAGAGTAATAGATACATTGGCAAAAAGACCACAATTACAAGAAAGAATCACTAAAAATGCCGCAGATATAATAATGGAAGAATTGCAACCTTATGGTGTCTTAGTAGTAGTAGAAGCTGAACATATGTGCATGACAATGAGAGGTGTAAAAAAACCAGGTTCAAAAACTGTTACATCAGCAGTAAGAGGTATATTTGAAAAGGATATTGCATCTAGAGCTGAGGCTATGAGTTTGATTACTATGAAGTAGCAATTTATTTATAGATATAAAATTTAATTTAAGGGAGTGTCATTAATTGTGTTTGATTATGGTAAAAGGACTTATATAATGGGAATATTAAATGTAACTCCGGATAGTTTTTCTGATGGAGGAGATTTTAATAACTTAGACATAGCAATACAGCATGCAAAAGATATGGTTGACCAAGGTGCTGATATAATAGATTTAGGAGGAGAATCTACACGTCCAGGTCATAGCTATGTGGACTCAGAGGAAGAGCTAAGAAGAGTAATCCCTGTAATAAAAAAACTTAAACAAGAACTAGATATACCAATATCAATAGACACTTATAAGGCAGATGTCGCAGAAGAAGCCTTAAAATTAGGTGTTACTATGGTAAATGATGTTTGGGGTCTTAGAAAAGATAAAAATATGGCTTCTGTAATAGGAAAATATGACGCAGAAGTGTGTATAATGCATAATCAAGATGGGACAAACTATGACAAAGATATAATGGAGTCAATAAAAGACTTTCTTAAAGAAAGCATAGAAATGGCAATAAACTGTGGAGTAAAAAAAGAAAAAATAGTACTTGACCCAGGAATAGGATTTGGCAAGGATTTTAAACAAAACATTGAAGTATTAAGGAGACTGAATGAATTAAAAGACTTAGGTTATCCCGTTTTACTTGGTACATCTAGAAAATCAGTAATAGGAAAAGTACTTCCAGTTGAACCTAAAAAAAGATTAGAAGGTACAATAGCTACCACTGTTCTTGGGATAAGAGATGGTGTAGATATAGTTAGAGTGCATGATGTTTATGAAAACTTAATGGCAGCTAGAATGACTGATGCAATATACAGAAAGTAGGTATAATATAATGGATAAAATATTACTTAGTAATCTGGGATTCTATGGATATCATGGTGTTCTTAAAGAAGAAAATTTTCTAGGTCAGAAATTCTTTGTTGACATGGAACTTTATGTTGACTCAAGAGAAGCAGGACTTAGTGACGATATAAATAAATCTGTAAGCTATTCTGAAGTTTACAGTGTTGTTAAGGATATTACTGAAAATAAACAATTTAATCTTTTGGAAGCTTTGGCAGAAAATATTGCTGAAGAAGTCTTAAATAAATTTATACTTATAAATGGAGTTATGGTTAGAGTTAGAAAGCCTGAAGCTCCTGTAAATGGTATTTATGACTATTTTGGTGTTGAGATAAGGAGAACAAGAGATGAATAAGGCTTATTTGGGAATTGGTACTAATATGGGTAATAGATTTGATAATTTATCAAAAGCATGCGAGCTTTTGATAAATAGTGATTCTATATATAAAGTGAAAGAATCAAAGTTATACGAAACAAAACCATGGGGATATACAGAACAAGCAGATTTTCTAAATATGTGTGTAGAAATAGAAACAGAGTTTGAACCTTATGAGTTGTTAGAATATTGTCAAGAAATAGAGAAAGAGCTACACAGAGAGAGAATAGTACATTGGGGACCAAGAACTATAGATGTAGATATACTATTTTTTAATGATGTAGTTTCTACTGATGAAAGATTAATAATACCTCATCCAAGGATTCAAGACAGAGCTTTCGTTTTGATACCACTTATGGATTTAAATGAAGAACTTATAATAAATGAAAAATCAATAAAAGAACATTTAAACCTCCTATCTGCTGAAGAAAGAGAAGAAGTAAAGGAGCTTGTAGGTTATGAAAGAAAACCTATTTAATAATAATTCAAAGATAGAGATAAATACAAATAATAAAAAGATAGTTGTAAAAAAGGATAAACTTATAATAGCTGGACCATGTGCAATAGAGAGTTATGAGCAACTTTTAGAGACTGCTAAATTTGTAAAAAGTCATGGTGCAAATATTTTAAGAGGTGGAGCGTATAAGCCAAGAACATCGCCAAGCTCATTTCAAGGATTAAAAAAAGAAGGTCTTGAAATATTAAAAGCTGTCAAAGAAGAAGTTGGTATAGCTGTTATTACAGAACTTATGGATGTAAGGGATATGGATGAACTGTATAGTATAAGTGATATAATTCAAATTGGCTCAAGAAATATGCAAAACTTTACTCTTTTAAGTGAAGTAGGAAAACAAGATAAACCTGTTATGTTAAAGAGAGGAATAGCATCAACAATTACTGAATGGATAGGTGCTTCTGAATATATAGCAATAGAAGGAAATAGTAATATTATAATGTGTGAGAGAGGTATAAGAACCTATATTGATTATACTAGAAACACATTAGATTTAGCTGCTGTACCAATTATTCAAAAGGAAACAGGTCTTCCTGTTGTGGTAGACCCAAGTCATGCTACTGGAGTCAGATACTTAGTAAAACCTATGTCAATGGCATCATTTGCATGTGGAGCAGATGGAATAATGGTAGAAGTGCATCCTGACCCAGAAAATGCTTTATCAGATGGTGCTCAATCTCTTTGCTTTAATGAATTTGAAGATTTAATGAAATCAATTAATAATTATTAAAAGAGGCAAAAGCCTCTTTTTTATTCGTAATGGTTATTGAGATGAATTTATAAGTTATATAATTTAATAGTTAGACTATTTGATATAAATAAAGACTTAATATTGATAGAATTAATATAAAAAATAAAAATTTTTTGATTAATAAGAAGGATATCAATAAAAAAAGTCGAATTCTGTATATTGAGTGATTGACAAATTTAGAATATAGTGTAGAATAGAAATGTTAACACAAAAAATTACACCAGAAGGTGATAATATGAATGATATAAAAGACATTATTGAAGAAATAAAAGCTAGATGCGATATAGCAAGTGTAATATCTGAATATATGAATATAAAACAATCTGGAGCTAATTACAAAGGATTATGCCCATTTCATGGCGAAAAGACACCATCTTTTTATATAAATACATCAAAACAAATTTATAAGTGTTTTGGTTGTGGTGAAGGTGGAGATGTGATAAATTTTGTCATGAAAATGGAAAATTTAGATTTTATGGATGCTGTAAAAATTCTAGCAAATAAATGCGGTATAGAAATTAATACTAACATGAATGAAGAAACTAGAATTAAAATAGAAAAATCTAAAAAATTTCAAGATATTCACACAGAAGCAGCTAGATTTTATCTTTCAAACTTGTTGGGAAGTAAAAATCTTGGGTATGAATATTTAAGAATAAGAGGACTAGATGATAAAATTATTAAGAAATTTGGCTTAGGATTTTCTTTGGATTCATGGAATTCGCTTATGAACACTCTAATCAGTAAAGGATATAAAAAACAAGATTTATTGGAGTGTGGTCTAATTGCAAAAAATAGAGATGGAACTAATTGCTATGATAAATTTAGAAATAGAGTTATGTTTCCTATATTCGACTATAGAGGAAACATAATAGGATTTGGAGGAAGAGTATTGGATGATTCTTTGCCAAAATACTTAAATTCTCCAGATACATTAATTTTTAATAAAAAACAGAACTTATATGGATTAAATTTTGCTAGAAAAAATTTAGAGAGTAAAAGTATAGTTTTAGTTGAAGGGTATATGGATTTAATTTCGCTTTATCAGTACGGTATAAGAAATGTAGTAGCAACCCTTGGAACAGCCTTGACTGAACAACAAGGCATTTTAATAAAGAGATATGCGGACACTGCTATTATATCTTATGATTCTGATGAAGCAGGAATAAAAGCGACTTTAAGAGCTATAGATATACTTACTAAATTAGGTATCAATGTAAAAGTGTTGGATTTAAAAGATGCTAAAGACCCAGATGAATTTGTAAGAAAATATGGACTTAGTGATTATAAAAAAGCTATGGATGTTTCTACTCACTACATAAAATATAAAATAGATCATCTTAAAAAAGAATTTAACATTCAAAAAGATGAAGAACGAGTGAAGTTCGCAAAAGAAGCTTCTAAAATTATAAAACAATTGACAAGTCCTGTTGAAATTGATTTTTATACAAAGTATTTAAGCAATCAAATAGATATTAATGTCGAGTCTATAAAGAGAGAAATCTATGGTAAAAATTATAATAAGCTGTATAATAACAAAAATCAAAAAAAAGTAGAAGAAAAAGTAATTGAGAAAGTCGAAGTTAGACAAGACGGAAAACAATTAGTTGAAGAAACTCTAATAAAAATAATGTTAGAAGATAAAAAAATTAGAGAAATAGCCTTACTTAAAGTAGAAGAAAGTGATTTTTTATTGAAAGAAAGTAAAGAAATTTTAAATTACATGATTAAAAATCAAGAATTGGACAAAATAACTATTGACAAATTGAAAAGTTTAAACATATCCGAAGAATACTTAAAAGAATTAAATTCAATTTCTTTGAATAGTATAAACTTAGAGAACACAAAGGAAATAGAAGGAATAATAACAAATATCAGAAAAAACTCATTAGAAGAGCGAATTAATAGCTTGTTGATAGAACAACAAGAATTAGAAAATAATAATGATATGAAAGAGGTAGATGGTAGAGTTATGGAAATTGCTTTAAAAATAGTTGAGATAAATAAAATTTTAAAGAGCTTGTAGAGAAAGGAGGTTTGAGTGTGGAAAATAAATCGAATAAAAAAGAGTTAAAAAAGGTTACTGCTAAGACATTAATAGAAAAAGGAAAAAAGCAAGGTTCTCTTACACTTGCAGAGATAATGGAAGCTTTTTCGGAGACTGAACTTGATAAGGATCAAGTAGAAAATCTTTATGAGACTTTAGGGAATCTGGGAATAGAAATAACAGAAACAAAAAATTATAAAGCTGATATAGATTTTTCGGTTGCTGATGACGATTTAAGTATGAGTCACTTAGACGAAGATGCAGAAGCAATTTCACATGACGACTCTTCTGCAATAGAAATAGAAACTGTGGACTTATCTTTACCAAAAGGGATAAGTATAGATGACCCTGTAAGAATGTACTTAAAAGAAATAGGAAAAATTCCTCTACTTAAACCACATGAAGAAGTAGAATTTGCTAGAAGAATGCACGAAGGCGATGAGATAGCAAAACAAAGATTAGTTGAGGCAAACTTAAGACTAGTTGTAAGTATAGCAAAAAGATATGTAGGAAGAGGTATGCTTTTTTTAGATTTAATACAAGAGGGAAATTTAGGTCTTATAAAAGCAGTCGAAAAATTTGACTATACAAAGGGATATAAGTTTAGTACTTACGCAACATGGTGGATAAGACAAGCTATAACACGTGCTATTGCAGACCAAGCTAGAACTATAAGAATACCAGTTCATATGGTAGAGACTATAAATAAATTAATAAGAGTATCAAGACAACTACTTCAAGAACTTGGAAGAGATCCAAAACCAGAAGAAATTGCAAAAGAAATGGAAATGACAGAAGATAAAGTAAGAGAAATAATGAAAATAGCTCAAGACCCTGTATCTTTAGAAACTCCAATAGGAGAAGAAGAGGATAGCCATTTAGGTGATTTTATTCCAGATGATGATGCTCCAGCCCCAGCAGAGGCAGCAGCATATTCTTTATTAAAAGAGCAAATAGAGGATGTACTTGGCTCATTAAATGATAGGGAGCAAAAAGTATTAAAACTTAGATTTGGTCTTGAGGATGGTAGAGCTAGAACTCTTGAAGAAGTTGGAAAAGAGTTCGATGTAACTAGGGAAAGAATAAGACAAATAGAAGCAAAAGCACTAAGAAAATTAAGACATCCAAGTAGATCAAAAAAACTTAGAGATTATTTAGATTAAAAAGATACATCATTAATGTTTTTGTGATAAAGGCCATGAGATAAGTGATATCTCATGGCTATTTTGTAGTAAAGATTTAATTTTATTTTTGTAGTTATTTTAGTTTAGTGCCTATAACTTGGACTAAATTCTATAAATAAAGGGAATTGAAAGGAGAATTATATTTGAAATTAACAGATAGATTATTGAAAATAGCATCATTAGTGACAGATGGTAAAAAAATAGCTGACATAGGAACGGACCATGGATACATACCAGTATATTTGTTAAAAAAGGGAAGAGTACCATTTGCAGTGTTGGCGGATGTTAATAAAGGACCTCTTGACAATGCACGTAAAGAAGTCATACAGAACAATTTTTTAGATAAAGTTGATTTACGATTGGGTTCTGGTATAGAGATTCTTGAAATAGGAGAAGTAGAAGAAATAATAATTGCTGGTATGGGTGGAATTCTAATAAGTGAGCTTCTTGAAGCTAAAAAAGAAGTAGCACACAGTGTAGAAAAATTAATACTACAGCCGATGCAAGCACAAGAAGAACTTAGACGTTACCTTTTAAACAACGGTTATGAAATTTTAGAAGAAGTTTTAGTGAGAGAAGATTTTAGAATATATGAAATAATAGTTGCCAAATATACAGGTAAAAATACTATAATAGAAGATGAGATATATTATGAAGTTGGAATAAAACTTTTAGAAAATAAAGACTCTCTTTTTAACGATTTTATAGAAAAAAAGATAAGGACATATAGTTCTATAGTTAGTAAGCTAGAAGGAAAAAATGGGGAATCGATAGATAAGAAGAGAGAAGAAAGTGAAGTTGCAATAAAAAAACTTGAAAATTTAATAAAATAAATTGGAGGTATATATGCTATTAAAGAGTCTAACTAGAAAAATTGAAAAAAAGTATCCTCTAAACTTAGCTGAGGATTGGGACAATGTAGGTCTTATAGTTGGAGATTTTGATATGGATGTAAAAAAGGTATTAGTGTCTTTGGAAGCTAATGAAGATGTTATTGATGAAGCTATATCTAAAAATATAGATTTAATTGTGACACATCATCCTTTTATATTTGGAAAAATTAATAAGATTAATAGTGCAGACTTAAAAGGTAGGCTTATACAAAAACTTATTAAAAATGATATATCACTTTATTCTATGCATACCAATTTTGATATAGCATTTGATGGTCTAAATGACTATTTTATGGAAATTATGGAATTTGGTAACTCAAACGTTTTAGATGTAACTGAAAGCGAGAATTTATACAAACTAGCAGTGTATGTTCCATGCAACTATTCAGATGAACTTAGAAGGGTTTTAAGCAATTCAGGAGCAGGTCATATAGGAAATTATAGTGATTGTACGTTTTCAATAGAAGGTGAAGGACAATTTAAGCCATTAGAAGGCTCTAATCCGTTCCTTGGAAGTGTAAATGATATAGAAACTGTAAATGAGGTTAAAATTGAAACTGTGGTACCACAGAAGCTTTTAGGCGGGGCAATAAGTTCTATGTTGGATGCACATCCCTATGAAGAAGTTGCGTATGATTTGTACAAACTAGAAAATAAAGGGAAGACATTTGGTCTAGGAAGAATAAGTAGACTTGATGAAAGTATGACATTAGAAAATCTTTCAAATAAAATAAAAGAAAAATTAAATATGAAGCATATCAGAGTGGTGGGAAATCTCAATACAAATATAACAAAAGTCGCTGTCGTAACAGGAGCTGGTTCAGAGTTTGTAAAAAAAGCTAAAAGACAGGGAGCAGAAGTTTTAATAACTGGTGATGTAAAGTATCATGAAGCACAAGATGCACTTGATATTGGAATGTGTATAGTGGATTGTGGTCATTTTGATACAGAAGATATATTTAAGAATGTTATGAAGAGATTTTTGGATGAATTTAGTGAAATTGAAGTAATAAAAAGTGATATATATTTAAATCCATTTAGTATAATATAGTAGTATTTGATTATAAAAATACTACTATAAAAAATAAATTTGAATTTAATCAGGGGGATAAAGATGAAAGCAGCAGTAATTTTTCATAGTGTTTGTGGGAGTACATATTTATTAGCGAGAGAGTATAAAAAAGTACTTGAAGAAATGAGTATAGATGTAGCTATATTTAAAGTAAGTGATGAAGTTGCAAAAACACTTCCTCAATATTATTTAATAAATTCTAAAGAATATAAAGATGAGTTTGAAAGTATAAATGTAATTAAGTCTGGAAAAGAGCTACTAGATTATGATGCTATATTTATAGGGTCACCAACTTATTATGGAAATGTATCTGGGCAAATGAAGATGTTTATGGATAGTTTTTCTGATATTTGGGTAGGAGCATCTTTAAGCGGGAAAATATTTGGTTGCTTTGCTACAGCAGGTTCACAACATGGGGGAGGAGAGCTAGCTTTACAAGCAATGAATATATTTGCCCAACATATGGGAATGATTCTTTTGTCAGTTCCATGTACAGTAAGAGGAGGTCATCCAGCCTATGGAATACTTCATATAGCAGGAGATAACTCCGACATAAGACCAAGTAATGATGTTAAGTTAGGTATAAGAGATTACCTAAAGAGACTTAATATATAAGAATATTAAATAAAAATACCTAAAAGTGGTTGTATATATACTTTTAGGTATTTTTATTTGATTATAAACGTGAAGCTTTACCAGAAATATGGTCAATTTCTATTTTAACTACAGTTGTTAAATTCATATCTTTCTCTATGTATTTCATGCCTTCTTCAAAAAATCCTTTAGAATATTTTTTTATTATTTCTACAAGAGCATTTTTCTTTTCTTCATCTTCCACAGTAGAAGCTTTCCCAAATATTATAGCACTAGAATAAGTAGTACTAAATTTGTCAGGGATAACATTTTCATTAGTAACTACTAAAAAAGAAACTTTGTTGTTTTTTGATATATTATCTAGCTTATGACCATTTCTTGCACAGTGGAAGTAAATAGAATCATTAAAGTACACGTAGTTTACAGCAACTCCATAAGGATAGCCATTTTCAGATATAGTGGAAAAAGTACCAAATTCACCATTTTTTAATACTTCTACAGTATTTTCTTTCGTCATTTCTCTCTTTTTCAATCTCATTTCTCTAAACATAATATCATCCTTTCTAATTTTAATGTTTAAATTAAATTTTAGAACATTTATAAAGATTATGCTATGCTTTTTATAAATTTTATGGAAAATAAAAAATTATAGTTGACAATTATAAAAATTTAGAATATTATAATATCAACAGCAAATTAAAAATCCTATGACAAGGAAGAGTAATTATGTTTAGCTTCAACATAGAGAGCTGAGGATGGTGGAATCTTAGCAAGAAGGAATATAGTGAATGGACCTTGGAGGAGTAAATTGAAATCATATTATTATGAGAGTAGACTTTATCGTCAGTCGCACGTTACAGCGAATAGGGTATGTAAGTACCTGATAATGAGATATATAAGAATTAAACTTTAAGTTTATTTTTATATAATTTAGGTGGCAACGCGGATAATCTCCGTCCTATTGATTTAGGACGGAGTTTTTTATTTTAAAAAATTTTAAAGAGAGAATATATAATTTGAGATAAAAGGTGGTGAAAGAGATGTTATGAACTCTCAAGACTAAAGAGAATGATTTAAAGAATTGGCAAAAAAATAAAATGAATATTAAACAAATTAGGGGGATTTATTACAATGAAAACAAATACAAAAAAATTAACTTTAAATGCAATACTTTTAGCTATGGGTTTATTAATACATCAACTTACACCTGCTATAGGACTTCCAATGCAACCAGATATATCTCTAGCAATGATGTTTATAATAATGATATTAAATAAAGATGATTATAAGATTTGTCTAGTAGCAGGAATTGTGACAGGAATATTTGCAGCACTAACAACTAAATTTCCAGGTGGTCAAGTTCCAAATATACTTGATAAAATGATTACAATAAATATAATGTTCATGATAATGTATGTAATTTATAAATTACCATTTATGAAAAATTTAAGTAACAAAAAGAAAGATTTAATAGTAGCTACAATAATATTTCCAATAGGTACTATTGTTAGCGGAACTACATTTTTACTAGTTGCCGAGGTAATAGTAGGTCTTCCTGGAGGTTCATTTATGGCATTATTTATGGTTGCAGTAGCACCAGCAATACTAATAAATTTAATAGCTGGTTTACTGTTATTTAAGGTAGTAAGCATGTCTATAAGAAGGGTAAGTTATCAAGGATAAATGTTATGATTTATAATTATATTATAATAAAATGATATTGTAAAAAATAAATAATAAAATAGTAAAGAGGTATCAAGTTGAATATAATACTTAATACCTCTTTAAAATTAAATTGTAAAGATGTTAAAGACCTATCTTATACATGATAAGGAGATAATAAAGAATGTATCTTTAAAGTCTCAACTAAACAGCAAAATTTATCCAACAAACAGACAATAAGTGCTTCTTTGTATTTAGGAGGCTTAACAGTAAGTGGCCACATATGCTTTAAAATTATATCCGTTTCTTTTTCATTTATTTGAAAAAATAAAGTTGCATTTTTTAATGCTTCTTTAGGGTGAGTAAATCCATGTAATCCCTTTCTATCACCTTTGTAATGCCAATCGTAAAGAAAAAAGTCGTGTAGTAAAGCTCCTCTAATAACACTTTGAATATCAACATTTAGGTGCAATTTCTTACACAATAGATAACTATAATATGCTACTGATAAACTATGTTCAAGACATGAAACATTGCCATGATGAGGAAATGTTCTCATAAGTTGTACTTTTTCAGAAGAAAGTATCTCAGAAGCACATTCATTAAAGTATTTGATTTCAGCTTTTGACAACATTATGCAAATCTCCATTTCTAGTAATATAAATACTATATTTCAACGATAATATGAAATATTTCTTATCCTACAAAATATAATACCCAATAATACAAGTAAGATACCTTTTATGGTATTTAAAGTAAAAGAGATTTTATTAGGCTAAACAATGAAAAAATCAAAAATAAAGCTATAGAAATATATAGTATCTTTCCAAGAGGATTGCCAAAATTTATAGTCCATCCAAGACCAAACCTTTTATCAACCATCAATGATGGGTCATTTGGATTATTATATATGATACCTGCTATCCAATATTTCTCATCCTCTTCTGGAGAATAAGAAGAGTTGGATTTTAAACTTGGAGAATTAATATATGTTGCTATTAAATAAATTATAACTAAAAGTGTTGTAATATTCGTAGCAGTTGATAGTTTGGTTTTTATTGATAAAAGAGTGGTAAAAAATTGTATTGTCATTATAATCATCAATATCAAAAACAGATAACCAATTTTATTTAAATATTTAATGTTTTCAATTCTACTTTCTTCAATTCTGTTTGTATCTATCTTAACCCTTGACTTTATAGAGCCGATAGAAGTTATATATAATAAAATCATTAAACAAAAGTCAGTACCTATTAATTTAAATACATTAAGAAATGATTTTTTCATAAAAATATCAGGAGAGCCATTTATACTCCAATGAGTAGCAATTAAGTCTGGCAGTTGATTATAATTAAATACTATAAAAATGTTCATTCCAAAAGTAAATAGTATTGGTATTAAATATATTATTTTAAATTTTTTTATTATTTTATTTTTCTTATTTATAAAATCCATATCTACTATTAATTTTGAGTCTGAATCTATGTAACCTAATGTAGAATAAATTTCTGATTTAAGCTTCTTAACTTTTTTATGAGCATGAATATACAATATACTTTCATATAATAAAAACCCTATAATACCAATAAAATAAGAAAGTTCTAATTTATCAAATGTAAAAACAAGGATAAAAACTAATATAAGGTCTATAATAAAACCTAAAGATAAAAGTTTTTTAAAGTCTTTGTCTAGCTTTATGAAGTAAGTGTAGTTTTTATGTTCTTGGTCTATAGAAACCCCATAAATATGTTTTTTACCTATAAAATGGGGCATAAAATAAAATGTAGCATACATCAAAATTAGAACCGGAAATATTGTAAATAAACATTCAATCTTACTCATAATATTTCACCTCATACTTGTCAAATAAATTTGAACTTAGTGACAAAAATTCTTCTTTGCTAATACCTGATAAATAAGATTTTGCTACTAGTAGTTCCAAGTCAAGATTATTTTTTTGACGAGTTGTGTTGTCTATTTTCATTGGTAATTGAGCCACAATAGCACCTTTTCTTCTATCAATATTTAAGAATCCCTCTTCTTTTAATTCATTGTAAGATTTGTTTACTGTATGTAAATTTACACCAATATTTTCAGCCATACTTCTTACAGATGGAAGTGATTCATTTATTTTTAATTCTCCTGAAGCTATAGCTTTAGTTATTTCTTCTTTAATTTGTACATAAATAGATTTATCACTATTAAAATCTAAATTTAAAACCATAAAAAACCTCCATTATGCTTTATAAATGAAAACGATTGTTATATACATAGTATAACATAAAAAATAATAACAGACACAAAATATAAATTTATATTTTGTAAAAATTGTAATTTAAAAAATAACATAATTTTTATTAAAATAATACAGATACTATCTATAGATAGAAATAAAAATTAGAAAGGAGAAAAAATATGTTAACATATTTAATGAAAAGACAAATGCATAAAAAAGATGATGGAATGAGTAAACCAATGATGTTTACGGGAGCTATACTTACAGGAGTAGGTGCATATGCTGTATACAAAATGGTGAAAAATCGTAAATCCAATTCTCAAATGGTTGATACAAATTATTATGGAAATAGTGACTATGATGATTATAAATATGATGAATTTGACTGTGACTGTAGAGACAAAAAACAGGATTATGAATATGAAGAATTAAAAAAAAAAGTAAAAGAATTTAATTCAAGAAGAATAAACTGTGAAAATTGTCCACATGTTTCTCAAGAAGAAATGATGCAATATGTAAATAGTGTTAAAGATATAAAGAATGATATTGATTTACATGAAGATGATAAAAAGGATAATATTTACAAAGAAGATGAATACAAAAAGTATGAGGAAGAATAAGTAATACTCTCTAAATAATTAAACAAATAGTTATGTTAAATTATTTAATATCTGGTTTCTAAGATGTAAGTTGTAGCTTAACTTGAAAGAGTGTGTATTATTCTTGAGATAGTTAAGTAACAACTTACATTTTTGTTTTTATAAGTTTTAATAACACTTTGTGACTATTTTGTAATTCTAGATATATTTTAGTATCCCAGGTAATTGTGTATAATAAAAGTTATATATAAATACTTCAAAATTAAAATGAAAAGAAAGGAAATACTTATGTTAAAGTTATTAATAGTTGAAGATGATAGTACTATATCTTTTGGAATAAAGTATGCTTTAGAACAAGAAGGATTTAGTGTAGATATATCAAAGGATTTATCAAATGGAAAAGAAATGATTTCTTCTAATGAATACAGTATGATACTGTTGGATGTTACATTGCCAGATGGAACTGGTTATGAGTTTTGTCAATATGTAAGAGGATTTTCTCAGATTCCTATAATATTCTTGACTGCTTGTGATGAAGAAGTAAATATTGTAATGGGCCTTGATATAGGTGGAGATGATTATATAACAAAACCTTTTAGAATTAGAGAATTAATATCGAGAATAAAAGCTGTTTTAAGAAGAAAAGGCAATGCTTTAGAAGAAACTAAGAGAATACTTAAATTTGGAGATTTAAGTATATACACATTAGAAGCTAGAGTATATAAAAATGACAAAGAAATATTTCTGACATCAGTTGAATATAAGCTTCTTTTAATTCTTATACAGAACAAAAATACAGTTTTAAGTAGAACCCAAATATTGGAAAAACTTTGGGATGTGACTTATGATTTTGTAAATGATAATACTCTAACTGTTTATATAAAAAGGCTTAGAGAAAAAATAGGTGATGACCTATGTGAACCAATCTACATAGAAACTGTAAGAGGACTTGGTTATAAATGGATAGGAAGTGAAAATAGTGTTTCTATATAATCCAGAAGTAAAGAAGTTTTTAAGTAAGTATGTTGTTTTAATGTTTGTTGCTATTACTCTATCTATTGGATTTAGCATAATCAATATGCATACAACTAAAGATATGATTGTAAAAAATAATCAGGCTATAATAGGAACACTATCAAGTAAGTATCCAAACTTAGAAAGTGAGATAGTAGATATAATAACTCAAGGGACGTCTATGGGAAATATAGACTATGGTCAGAAAATATTAAGTAAGTATAATTATGATGAATCTATTAGGATAAATTCTGAGCCTATTATTTCTAAATTAGTTTTAAAAACTATCAAAATAAATATAATCTTAGTATGTATAATATTTATTTTGATATTTGTGTTGGTTATTGGATATTTTAAGTCAATTTACAATGATTTATCAGATATGACTAAATATGTTTACTATAGTTCAGAGGGAAAAGCATTTGATATGAAAAATAAAAATCAAGAAGGGCAGATAGGTCTTTTAAAAACTGAACTCTTAAAGATGACAACAATTCTTAATGAAAAGGTTGAACTTTTAAAATCAGAAAAGATATTTTTAAATAATACAATTTCCGATATATCACACCAATTAAAAACACCTATGACTTCTTTAATAATGTTGAATGATTTATTATATAATGATGTACCATATGAAGTAAAAATCGATTTTTTAAATAAGATAAAAAATCAATTAAATAGAATGGATTGGTTGATTAAAAGCATGCTTAAACTATCAAAGGTAGAAGCAAAAGTGATAAATTTTAAAAAGGATAAGGTAGAATTTAGTGAACTTGTACATAGAGCAATGCAATCTATGAAAATACCTATGGAGATTAAAAATCAAAAATTGACTATAGAAGGAAGTGATAATGTATCTTATATTGGTGATATTGATTGGTCTGTGGAAGCATTAGTGAATATAATTAAAAATTGTATAGAACACACTCCTGAATTTGGAAATATAATTATAAGCTATAAAGAAAACCCATTATTTTCTGAACTAATAGTAGAAGATGATGGTGAGGGAATAGATAAAAAAGATATACCACATGTATTTAAACGATTTTATAGAGGAAGAAGTAGTTCAAAAGAGGATAGTGTAGGAATAGGTCTTGCAATGGCAAAATCTATAATAGAAAGCCAAAATGGAGATATCTATGTAAACAGTGAAAAAGGTAAGGGGACAGAGTTTCATATAATATTTCATAAAATGTATGATATTGATGGTGACTAATCTGTAATATTTAATTCACTTTATAGTAATAGCTAAAGTCTAAGATATGAAGTATAGAATATAAATATTGGAGGTAGCTATGGAAATTTTAAGAGTAGAAAATTTAACTAAAAGTTATGGTAAAAATGAAACAAAAGTTGATGCGATAAAAAATGTAAGTTTATCAGTTGAAAAAGGAACGTTTATAGCAATAACAGGTCCAAGTGGAAGTGGTAAAAGTACTTTATTACATTTATTAGGAGGGGTTGACAGACCAACTAGTGGTAAGGTTTATATAAATGATGTTGATATATATAATTTAAAAACAAAAGATTTAGCGATATTTAGAAGAAGAAACATAGGTCTTATATATCAATTTTACAACTTAATTCCAGTCTTAAATGTAAAGGAAAATATATTGCTTCCAGCAGAGCTTGATAATAGAGATATTGACAAAGAATATTTGAATGATTTGATGAAAACATTAGGTCTAAATGATAGAGAAAAACATCTTCCAAATCAATTATCAGGAGGTCAGCAGCAAAGAACTTCTATAGGACGTGCTTTGATTAATAGACCTTCTATAGTATTAGCAGATGAACCAACAGGTAATTTAGATAGTAAAAATTCAAAAGAAATACTAGAATTATTAAAATTATCAGTAAAGAAATACAATCAGACACTAATAATGATAACTCATGATAAAAACATAGCACTTCAAGCTGACAGAATTATAGGCATAGAAGATGGAATTATAAAAAGTGATGAGGTGATGTAGATGAATTTATATACATCCCTAACTATTAGATATTTAAAACAGAATAAGAGAAGAACTATTGTAACCATAATTGGGATAATACTTTCAACGGCTTTAATCTGTGGTATAGGAAATATATTTGAAAGTTTCATGGATTATCAAGTAAGAGAAACTATAAAGAATGATGGAAGTTTTCATGTTACATTTTATAATGTAAATAAAAAGGATATGGAATATATAACAAAATCAGCTGAAGTGGAAAAACATGCATTTACTAAACAAATTGGATATTCTAAATTAGAAAATAGTGAAAATGGTATATTAAGTATAAAACAGTATGATAAAAACGCCATAAAGGGATATCGAATTTCTATAAAAGAAGGTAGGTTTCCAGCTAAGGATGGAGAAATTGTCTTAAGTGAAAATGTTATTAATCTTATGGATGATAAATTAAAAATAGGGGACGAGATAACCTTAAAAGTAGGAGATATGTTTGATTCAAGTGAGAAGAAGATTGATAGTATGGTATTTCATGAGGGGGATTATATAGCAAATGAAAAGGATAGAACTTTTGAAGTTGTTGGTATAATTAAAAAACCTGGATTTGAACGTTACAATGGAATTGCAACTGCTATAACTTATTTTAATCCTATGGATAATTACAATGATACAATTAATGTATCAGTAGCACTAAGAAATCCTAAAGATGTGTATGAAATAAGTAATAAAATAAGCAAAAATATATATTCAAATAAGGATAAAGAAGTAGTTTCTGATATGATAAAATACAATGAACATTTATTGAGGTTACAAGGTGCTAGTAAGTATGCGAATATAAATAGCTCTATAAAGTCTATAATTATAGCAGTAACTATTTTAGTAATCATATGTACAATTGCTACAGTGTATAATTCTTTTAGTATTTCTATAACTGAACGAAAAAAACAGTTTGGGATATTAAATTCTATAGGTGCTACATCTAGTCAAATTAAAAGATTAGTTTTTATAGAAGGTATTATAATTAGTTTAATTGGTATACCAATAGGGATAATATCTGGAACAGTAGCCATAGACTTATTATTTAAAATTATAAATAAGCATTTTACAGAATCGGTTGTTACTCAAATGAGTTTGAAGATAGTGTATAATCCAATAATAATTATTGTTAGTGTAATAATAGTTTTGTTTACAATCTTTATATCAATTCTATTACCTGCAATATCGGCTTCTAATATTTCTCCACTTAATGTAATTAAAAATAATGGAGAGTATAAAGTGGGAAAGGTTAAAAGTTCAAGGCTTATTAAAATGATTTTTAAAACTGAAGGAGTACTTGCGTATAAAAATATAAGGAGAAATAGAAAAAAATTCATAGTAACTCTTTTTTCTTTAATGGTAAGTATAATAATATTTATATTTTTTAGTGGATTTACATTACTTTTATTAAAAGGTGAAGAAATAAAAAATTCTCAAAGAAACTATGATTTGTATTTAACTGCAAATAGCACAGCTAAGTCTATAGATGATACTATAAGTAAATTAGAAGCTATTTCTGGAATAAAAAACTTTGAATTAGCAACAGGACAATATATGTCTATAAGAGTAAGTGAAAATAAAATAAATAAATCCAAGGAAGATTTAATCAGGAAATATTATCAAAAATATAAGATTGGAGATAGTTATGAATATGATTTCAGTAATAATGAATTAATTTTTCCAGGAGATTTTGCAGTAAAAAACAAAACAAATAACTTAATACAGGGTTCTTTTAATAAGGAGAGAGCAATTGAAGAAAATGGTGTTATATTAGTTAGAAAAAGCTCATTTGAATCAAATGGGAAGAAAGGTGTAGTAGAACTTACCAACTATAAAGTAGGAGATACAGTAACTTGTGAATATCTTGATGAAAATAGCTTAAGTAAAAAAATAAAGGTCAAGATTCTTGCTATAACTGATGAAGAACGTCTAGGTCTTGGTTATCAAAATATGGGATTACAATTTATAACTTACGATGAAGTTGCTAAAAATTTAAATTTAAAATTAAGTAAAAGCCTTATATTTATTGATTCAGGAGGAAGCATTAAGACTAAGAAGGAAATAGAAGCTTTGGCAAATAAAAATAATTTTAGCTTCTACGATGAAAGTGCAAGCAATGAAAGTGAAAAACAAGATTTAAAGGTTATTAAAATATTTGTATATGGTTTTATAGCAGTGATATCTTTAGTAAGTGTTACAAATATTATAAATACAGTAAGCACAAGTATAAATCTAAGAAAAAGAGAACTTGCAGTAATACAATCTATAGGGGTTACTCCTAAAGGATTTAGAAAAATGATATATTTAGAAAGTTTTATATATGGTATACTGTCATTGTTGTTTGGAATACCAATTAGTATTGGTATAATTCTAATTATGAATAAACTTATTTCAGGTGTAATTGAGTTTTCTCCTGTTATACCATGGGTAGCAATAGCTATATGTATAGTAAGTGTTTTTATAATAACTTTTATAGCAGGATATATACCAATGAGTAAATTGAATAAAGAAAATATAATAGATAATATAAGAAGAGAAAGTATATAAATATAAAAATAATTTTTAATTATATAAACTATTATTAAAATCGTTTAATTGGTATAAACTATTATTATACTACTTAAACGATTTTTTTATTTATATAAGAAATCTAATAATAAATTGCTAGAGGTATTTAACTATTTGGAAAGAATTGGTATTATATAAAGTAAGAGTCTATATAAGAAGAAAGAATATTTAATTTTATTGGAAAACAAAAGAAAAAGAAGGTGATTACTATTTCTCATATAACTGCTAAGAATATGTATAAAAGTTTAGAGGAAAGAATAAACAGGTTTCCACAAGGTGCTCCACCATCAGATACATTATACAAGATACTAAATGTATTATATACAGAACAAGAGGCGAAATTAGTGGCTCAGCTTCCAATAAAGCCTTTTAGAGTAAAAACAGCAGCTAAAATTTGGAGTGTAAGTGAAAGTGAAGCATATAGAATATTGGATAAACTTGCTAGTAAGGCTCTGATACTAGATATAGAAGATAATAAAGGGAAAAAATATATAATGCCTCCTCCAATGGCTGGTTTTTTTGAATTTGCCATGATGAGAACAAGACATGATATAGACCAAAAACTTTTAGCAGAACTTTACTATCAATATATGAATGTAGAAGAAGATTTTATCAAAGATTTGTTTTATTCGACAGAGACAAAGCTTGGAAGAGTGTATGTTCAAGAGGAAGTTTTGACCAATGATAATGAAGTTAGCATTTTAGATTATGAAAGAGCTACTCATATAATTGATGAATCAACTCATATAGGTGTAAGTATGTGTTATTGTAGACATAGGATGCAACATGTTGGAAAAGCTTGTGATGCTCCTATGGATATATGTATGACATTTGACAATGTAGCAAATTCTTTAATAAATAATAAATTTGCAAGACGTGTAGATAAAATAGAATGTAAAGAACTACTTCACCAAGCATATGAGCATAACTTAGTTCAATGTGGAGAAAATGTTAGAAAAGGGGTTACGTTTATATGTAACTGCTGTGGATGTTGTTGTGAGGCACTAGTAGCTGCTAAAAGATTTGGAAATCTTCATCCAGTGCAGACAACAAGTTTTATACCTAATATAAACCATGAAAGTTGTGTAAAATGTGGTAAATGTATAACTGCATGTCCAATAGATGCAATAAGTAAGGTCAAGGAAGGTGATAAAGAATATATAAAAATTGATGAGGATAGATGCCTAGGTTGTGGAGTTTGTGTTAGAAATTGCCATAAAAATAGTATTATGTTATTGAATAGAGATGAAAAAATAATAACTCCAGCAAACTCAGTACATAGAGCAGTTCTCATGGCAATTGAAAAAGAGCAGTTACAAAATTTAATTTTTGATAATAATGCTCTAGCTAGTCATAGAGCTATGGGAGCTATACTATCAGCTATATTAAAGCTTGAACCAGCTAAAAAGATTTTGGCCAGTAAACAATTAAAGTCAGTATATTTAGATAAATTGTTAAGCATGAATGATAAATAGAATCTAAAATAAAAAAGGGCTATATTCAATTAATATTACTTGAATATAGCCTTTTTAGTATGTTAAGCTATTTCTTTTATTTGTTTAAATGAGTTTTCATTTCCATTTCCACCAATTTGTGTTACAGATTTAAATCTCATAGTTTTAAATAGTTCTTTTTGATTATAATCTAGTGAGTTTCCTACTAGTATTACAGGAGACTTAGTTTTTCCAGCCAAAACTCCAACAGATAATCCGTCTATTAAATCATCTTGTTTATTCATTCCATTTTTAGCAACATATAAGTTGTCTATCTTAGAATCCTTGTAAAATTCTTTTATTACTTTTGCATTAGTTTCATTTCTAGTGCTACCTGATATTCTCTGTGGATTTTGAAGTTTACTTTCTATATTTTTAGAAACTGTATATTCTCCACCGATTACATAAGATTTATCAATCTTTTTGTTTTTAAATAAGTTATTTATTTCAGTTATATTACTATTTTCATTAGTAAGTATTATAGGCATATCATTTTGAGCTGATACAGCTCCAATGCTTACTGCATCGGCTAATCCTTTTTCACCATTAACTACTGAAATCTTTGATATATTACTAATATTATTCAATTCTTTAGCAATATTCATAGATGTTTGATATCTATCACTTCCTGAAATTCTAGATACAGAGATATTGTTTGATTTTATAGTATCTAGAGAATTTTCATTTATAGAAGCCTCTCCACCAACTACATATACATTTTTAACTTTTAATCTCTTTAATTCAGCCAAAGTTTTTTCATTTATTTGAGAGCTTCCAGTCAATAATATAGGAGCATTTTTCTTGTATGCAAATGGTGTTGCAGCCAAAGCATCTGCAATTGCTGAGTCGTTTATTAAAACTGCATTTTCAGCACTTTCCCAACCTGCTTGACTTATCTTAATAGAAGTTTCATATCTATCAGTTCCTGTAAGTGCACTTGCATTTACTTCATCTTGATATGTAACTTCAAATCTAGCATTTGGACTTCCTGAGAAAACAATTACGCCTCCTTTTGGTAATCTAACTCTATTGTTCTTTGTAACTAAAGAATAGTTTACAGGAACTCCTTTATCATCATAAACAGCAAAAGATGAGTTTTGAGGTAGATTAACTTCTATTTTTTTATTTGCTATATCATCACCAATTTTATACCATTTTGCATAACCATTAGATGCTAATTCGCATGTAAAAGATTTTTCTGATGGCAAATTAGTTAGAGAATCTTCACTAACATATGTTTGTGTGGCAAAAGTTAAATACTCTGTATCATTTTCTTTATGAAGTTTAATGTCAGCTAAATCACGACCTATTACACCAGGTATTTCTATAAAAGCATTTGAATTATTCTCATCTATTATCTTAGTGTTAACTATATAACCTGGAGTTTCATCAGAAAGACCAAGAGTTGCCTTTACAGAACCAAACATATAGCTTTGAGAAGTATATTTTTCATCTACTAGATAGTAGCCTTTACCATTTCTTTTTTTCCACACTTCTTTTACACTATTTGATATATTGTTGTCATCTACCTTTTGAGCCACATAGTATAAACTTGCTGTCTGACCTAATCCAGGGACATCATCATAAGAGCTCATATTTAGATATGTGATATTATTTTTTTCTTTTACAAATTTTAAACAACTATTACCTTTTTCAGATACAAATCTATCTTGACCTATGTATACGTATTTATCTTCAGGTCCATTTTCTATATAAGGAGAAGACACTATTAAAGTACCATTGTCATTAACCTCGACCTTTATCATATTTGAAGAAGCATAAAGACCACTGTTTTCTTTTAAATAGCTTGGCATTTTAACTTGTTGTGGTTTGCTAAATGTTTTATCAGGTTTTATTTCTTTAATTCTACCTTTTTCTTTTAATGCAGAGAGTAAGATTTCTTGTCCAATTATTTCATCAAGTTGACTATTTCCACCAGAAGAAAGAACTGCAACTGCCATATTTTCATCTGGAAGAACTATAAGATTACTGTGGAATAATAAAGAGTCTCCACCTTTTGTAAGAGCTTTTAAATTATACTGATTAAATGGATAAGTGTTGACACAATCCCACCCTAAACCATATCCAAGTATAGAGTCTTCTCCTTCAGGCCATAGACCATTTAAATATTCTTTGTTTTCCATAGCTTTTACTGAAGCAGGAGAAAGAATACCATTTGAATTTTTCATAAATGTTTGTGCAAATGTACATAGATTTTCTGCACTTGAATATAAACCACCTGCACCTATAGCATTAAGGTTATCTTGCGGAACTGCATCTTCCCAATAAGGCACGTATGCTTTTGCTAGTTTTGAACTATCAAAACTATTTTCTGGAGTTTTTGTATTTTGTAAGTTAAGTGGATTATTTATGTATTTATCAAGAAAATTAGTAAATGACATACCAGATACTCTTTCTACTAAAATTTCAGCTAAAGTAAATCCATCATTACAATAAACAGAAAAAGCTCCTGGTTTAGCTTTTAATCTTTGTTTTTGTAATTCTTTTAAGAAATTATCATGACCATAAGAATCATTGTCTGCTAATAAAATAGTGTTTTTAAAACTACTTCCCATCAACCCTGATGAATGATTTAATAACATTCTTGGAGTGATTTCCTTGTATCTATCATCAGCCATTTTAAATTCAGGTATATACTTTACAACAGGAGTATCTAAATTTAATTTTCCGTCATCAACCAACTTCATAACAGCTGTTGTAGTAAACATTTTACTGATAGATGCGATACTATACATATTATCCTTAGTTAAGTTTTTGTTATCCTGTTTGCTGTAAACTCCACCATTACCAGAAATCTCAATTTTGCCATTATCAATCAAAGCATATTGAGCATTTACAGCACCATACTTTGATAGCAAAGTTTGGATTTTCTCTTTAGCAAGAGTTTTAGTTTTTGTGTAAGATTCCGCGTTTTTACTATAATCATGTAATTCTATATCAGAACTTTGATATTTTTCGGAATTATCTTTTGTATTATCAGCAAAAGTAATATTTGGAGCAGCAGTAAATAACATACTCAATACTAATGTACTAGATAATAATTTAGAGAGCCTTTGCTTAAACATATTACATTACCTCTTTTCCTTTTTAATAATTTATAATTAGCATAACATTCTTAATTATTTTAATCAACAGATTATTATCAATAAAAAAAGCTTTTATAAGTATACCTTTTTATATAACTGAGAAAAATATAAAAATAATATTTGTTGTTGTATAAAGAATACAGGGTATAAGTAATATAAAAATAAAATGGAGGAATCTTAGACATATGTACAAGAATATAAATAAGAATCAACTTAAAGAAATGATGAAAAATGAAAAGGATATTTTACTATTGGATGTAAGAACTAAAGATGAATTTAGGGAATATAAAATAGAAAATGCTATAAATATATCTTTACAAGAGTTAATCAATAACATAGATGAAATTTACGAGTATAAAGATAAGAAAGTAGTGGTTTATTGCAGGAGTGGTCATAGAAGTGTTACTGCATGTAATTTGTTAGCTGAAAAAACCGCTCTTGAAGGTGTTAAAAAAGGTACTTATTATGCATCACTTAAGATTCCAAAAAATTTTACAAAAGATTTGACATCCTTAATTACAGA
>NZ_JAGWCV010000028.1:0-49342 GCF_020657735.1 Clostridioides sp. ZZV15-6383
TAACGATACCACTATTTTTTAATGTAGCTGTAATTCGGCGATAGCCATATCTACCATTATGATCTTGAAAAATAGACATGATTTTTTCTTCGATATCTTTATCTGGATTTTCACTATGAAATCTCTTCTACCAATACATATATGTTGATTTAGGAAATTTAGTAGCTTCAAGAAGAATAGATAGTTTAAATTCCTTACGAAGATCATAAATTACTTTTGCTTCGTATTGATTTTTAACCTTTCGGGAACATTCATCCCTGAAGCACGCAGCTTTTTTAGAAATGCAAGCTCCGCTTTTAAAAGTTGATTTTCATATTCTAATTCTTGTTCTCTTGTTAATTTATTTTTTTCTTCTTTAGTTTTTTTGCTTTTATTCATTGATAGTCTTCCTTTCGTTTTAGACAAGGCATCGACACCACCATACAAAAGTTTTTGTTTCCATGTTGCTATAAGTGTACTATTGTTCATTCCAAAATGGTTAGCGACTTCTTGTGCACTAGATTTAGTTGTTATCATATAGTTTATAACATCTAGCTTGAACTGTATAGTATATAAAGTATTTTTATTTTTTATTTTTAGACCATCCTCTCCTAATGTATTATATGCATTAACCCATCTTTCAACCTGAGAATGGTTAGCAATTTCATATTGTTTTGCGATTGAAACATATTCTCCTTCTCTATTTAAATAGGATTTAACTACTTTTAATTTGAAATTAAAATCGTATTTAGCCATATAAAAACACCCCAATCATTAGAGTTTTGGTCCAACAATTGGGGTGCAGTACATTATCTATTTTGAGACAGCCCCTTCTGTTAAATTTATATTTCTAGAATTTATGTTTTTTATTTATACAACATTAACATTAATTTTGGGAAAAATATACTTTCTGCCAACATCAAAATAAATGTGTTTCTAAAGCACGATTTGTTTTGAATTTTCACGTATATCTACTTCTATGACTTTTTCTATTGTATCGCCTCTAAAACCTAATAAATTACTCGTCAAGTTTGCAGTGGAACAAGAATGATTAGGTATAATTCTTATTCTATCACCAATTTTTATATCAGTTTCATCATTTACTTTAATTTTTCCAACTTCTTCTGAAAGTGAATCAATAGTAAGTTCTGGATGTCCACAAACTCTACCATAGCCAATAATACTACTATTTCCATGTGCACCTTTATCAAGTCCAAGGCATTTACTTCCACAATCAATTAAATAGTATCCACTGCTATTTTTTGAGATTACAGTGCACACAACTGTAAGAGCACACATATCTTCAGTAGCACAACCTAGACCTATCTGTATAGCATCATAGTATACATAGTTTCCAGGTCTTACAGCAGTTATTGTTTTAGAAGCAGCTTCAGCCTCAACTGTTGGAGTACTACCAGAAGCTACTATTTCTATATTGAATCCATTATCAGTTAGAACTTTGTATGCTTTTTCCATAGAAGAATCTTCTTGAATACAAACATCTGGAACTCCTTCATGGGAACTACAACCATACACTTGACCTGGATGTGAACTTATACCAACAATTTTGATATTTTCCAGTTTTGAAATTTCAGTAGCAAGTTCAACTACTTTTTCTGGCTCAACTCCAAAACGATGTAAGCCACAATCAACAATAATAAGCAATTTACATTCAATTTTAGCTTTAGCAAAAGCTTCACTGTAAGCTTTTGCACATTCTATATTGTCTGTAGCACAGATTAAATTTATTTTTGATGCCATAACCACAATTCTATTTATGTTTACCTCTCCCATGTAAGGATAAGCCAACATAATATCTTCAAAGCCTGCTTTTATCAAAGATTCAGCTTCATCAAGTGTTCCAACTAGAAATCCGTCAGCACCTGCATTTTTTTGAAGTCTTGCGATATATGTACTCTTATGTGTCTTGAGCATAGGCCAAAGTTGTTTATTATTCTTTGTACAAATTTGTTGAACTGTATCGATATTCTTTTCTAACTGGTCTAAATCTAACAAAAAACTTGGAGTAGCAATTTCTGAAATTTTCATGTCATTTACCACCTTTCAACAAAAGTAAAATTAGTTATAAGTATTAAAGTTATTATATTAATAATATCAACTCTATAATATTAATAGCTTATAATTATATTATAAAACCAGTGTGGATTGAGAGCAATGTTTATTTAGATTAATTAGAATTTTCAATAAATTACTGTGATTTTAAATTATTTCTACAATATATTTTTAATTTCATACGAATTTTATTTTAATTAGTTTAAGGATGTATTAATAGGGTATCATTGAATGAGTAAAAAAGTGATGTTTAAATAGAATAATCAGACTATAAATATTGGAGATAGTAAACATGAGAAAAGTAGTACTTTACATTTCAATGAGTTTAGATGGTTATATAGCCGAGGAAAATGGTAGTGTAAGTTTTTTAGATGAAATATCTTCAGATTTTAAAAATGAACAGGAAGAAGATTATAATACTTTTTATGATACAGTTGATACTATTATTATGGGAAACTCTACATATACACAGGTTGTAAATGAATTAAGCCCAAATGAATGGTACTACAAAGGTAAGGAGTGTTATGTATACTCAAATACAGTTAGCGGGATAACTGAAAATGTAAAGTATACGAATTTAGAACCTAAAAAATTAATTGAACAAATTGGAAAAGAGAAGGATAAAAAAGATATTTGGATAGTTGGGGGAGGTGATATAGTAAAATTATTTATGAAAGAGAACCTAATTGATGATTATTATATATATATATTGCCAATAATATTGGGGAGAGGAATTCCACTATTTAAGTCTAGTATAGACAAGACTAATTTGAATTTTAAGAAAACTAGTAATATTGGAGAACTTGTAAAATTGGAATACAGTAAAAAATAAAGAGAGAGTATATGACAATTTGTTGCAACGTTATGAAATAAATCATTTAAAAGGCTTTTGGATATATGAATTGACATTACTTGTCAAATATGTTAACATATAAACGACTTATCGGAGGGTGTATTAAAAAGAATATGCTGGAGAAGAGAGTGCGTTAACTCTTTTCTCCTTTTTTTATAAAATCAAGTATTTATAAATTTGGTATTATTATATAATTACACTATCTAAAAAATTAAGAAAGGAGAAAAATATGAAATTAATTTTAAGTTATTTAAAGAATTACAAGTTATTAATAGTATTAAATATACTGGCTATATTTAGTTTTGCATTAGTTGAGTTGGGTATTCCAACCATAATAGCTAAAATAATTGATAATGGTATTGCAAATCAAAATATAGCTTACATAAAACAAATGGGAATAGTGATTGTTATTATTTCTATTATAGGGGTTGTAGGTAGTATATTGTTGGGTTATTGCTCTGCAAAGGTGTCAACAAGTGTAACTAGGGATATAAGAAATGATATATTTGAAAAATCTCAAGAATTTTCACATACTGAATATAATAAGTTTGGAATTTCTTCAATGATTACAAGAACGACAAATGATGCATTTCAAATTCAGCAATTCGTGAATATACTACTAAGGACTGCTTTATTAACTCCAGTTATGTTTATCGTAAGTATAATAATGACAATTAGAACAAGTGTGGAACTTTCTGTAGTATTGGCTATATCAGTACCTTTTATAATTGTTGGAGTAGCAATAATAGCGAAAGTTTCTCAGGCAATATCTTCAAAACAACAAAAAGGACTAGATAAATTAAACCTTATATCAAGAGAAAATTTAACTGGAATAAGAGTAATTAGAGCTTTTGGAAATGATGATTATGAAACTGAAAGATTTGAAAAAACAAATATATATTATGCTAATGTTTCTAAGAAATTATTTAAGCTTATGTCAATTACTCAACCAGCGTTCTTTTTACTATTGAATATAGCTGTTTTGGCTGTATTTTGGATTTCAAGTGAGAAGATAAATATTGGAGAACTTCAAGTTGGACAGTTGGTTGCATTTTTGGAATATCTTTTCCATGCTATGTTTTCGATTATGCTTTTTTCAATGGTGTTTATTATGTATCCTAGAGCAGAGGTATCTGCAAATAGAATAAAGGAGCTTTTAAATGAAGAACCATTGATAAAAAATCCTGAAAATGGAATTAAAGAGACTGAAAATAAGGGTATCATAGAATTTGATGATGTAACTTTTACTTATCCAGATGGAGAAGCTTCTGTACTTAAGGATATTTCATTTACTGCAAAGACAGGTGAAACAGTTGCCTTTATAGGAAGTACTGGTAGTGGAAAAAGTACTCTGATTAACTTAATACCTAGATTTTATGATGTAACAGAAGGTAGTATTAGGATAAATGGAGTAGATATAAGAGACTATGATTTGAAATCTTTAAGAAAAAAGATAGGATTCATACCTCAAAAATCACTGCTTTTTACTGGTAGCATAGCAAATAATATTAGATTTGGTAAACATAAGGCAGGAGAATCAGAATTAGAATATTCCGCAAAAGTTGCACAAGCATATGAGTTTATATCAAAAAAACCTAGAAAGTTTGATGAGCTAATTAGTGAAGGTGGAGCAAATGTGTCCGGAGGTCAAAAACAAAGACTTTCTATTGCAAGGGCTATTATAAGAAGACCTGAAATATATATTTTTGATGATAGTTTTTCTGCACTTGACTTTAAAACTGATGCAATACTTCGTGCTAAATTGAAAAAAGAAACAAAAGATGCAATTGTATTGATTGTTGCACAGAGAATAAGTTCAATTATTGATGCTGATAAGATTATAGTACTCAATGAAGGACAAGTTGTTGGGATGGGAACTCATAAAGAATTATTGAAAAATTGTGAAATATACTATGAAATTGCAACATCTCAGTTGAAAAAGGAGGAGTTGGAATAATGAAAAAGTCTAAAGGTTTTAAGAGAACAATTGGTAGACTTCTTCCATTTGTAAAGAAATATAAATTTTCCTTTATTATAGCTATTATATGTATAATTTCAGCAGCTACTATGAATGCAATTGCTCCTAAGACAGAGGGATTAATAATAACACAGTTGACTAAAGACGTAATTCGTATAGCAAAAGGAGTACCAGGAGCATCTGTAAATTTTAATTATGTAATAAAAATATTGATGATTTTAGCAGGGATATATGTTGCCAATGCAATTTTTACGTATACTTCAAGTTTTCTACTTACAAATGCTATACAAAATACAATGAGAGATTTGAGAAATGAAGTAGAAAATAAAATAAGAAAACTGCCAATTAGTTATTTTGATAGCAATAGTTTTGGAGATGTATTAAGTCGTATATCAAATGATGTAGATACAATATCAAATGCTATGCAACAGAGTTTTATGCAAATTGTAAATTCAATTTTAGTCATAATTTTGGCACTTTCAATGATGTTTACAATTAACACATATATGGCTATTATAGCTCTTTTTATAATTCCGATTAGTTATTTTGTATCTAAGTTTATAGTTAAAAAATCTCAAAACAGATTTTCATTACAACAAAATGCTCTTGGAAAACTGAATGGAAAAGTACAAGAGATGTATACTGGATTTAATGAGATAAAATTATATGGAAAAGAAGAAGATTCTATAAAAGAGTTTAAAAAGGTAAATCAAGAACTTTGTGAAAATGGATTTAAAGCACAATTTATATCAAGTATGATGAATCCTATGGTTTCATTAGTAACTTATTTTGGAATTGCAGCAGTAGCAGTTGTCGGTTCTATATATGCAGTAAGTGGAGGGATAACAGTTGGAAATTTACAAGCCTTTGTACGTTACATATGGCAAATAAATCAGCCTCTTTCACAAATGACTCAGTTATCTACTGTAATACAATCTTCTTTTGCAGCAATAGAACGTGTATTTGAAATTTTAGATGAAGAAGAGGAAATACCTGATGTTGAAAATCCAGTTAAGATAGAAAATGTAAAAGGTAATGTTACATTTGAGCATGTTAATTTTGGATATGGAGAAAATTCAACTTTAATAGAAGATTTAAATGCAGAAATAAAAAGTGGTCAGATGGTAGCTATTGTTGGACCTACTGGAGCAGGTAAAACAACTTTAATAAACTTATTGATGAGGTTTTATGATGTAAAGAAAGGTGCTATTAAAATTGATGGAGTAGACATAAGGGATATGAAACGTAAAGATTTGCGTTCAATGTTTGGTATGGTACTTCAAGATACATGGCTATTTAATGGTACTATTTTTGATAATATAGAATATGGCAGATTTGGAGCTACTAAGGAAGAAATTGTACAAGCAGCGAAAGTAGCAAATGTTCATCACTTTATAACTACTCTTCCTGATGGATACAATATGTTCTTAAATGAAGAAGCATCTAATATATCTTTAGGGGAAAAACAGCTTTTAACTATAGCTAGAGCTTTTATATCAGACCCTTCAATATTGATACTTGATGAAGCTACTAGTTCTGTTGATACTAGACTAGAGCTTATGCTTCAAAAAGCAATGAGAAATCTTATGAATGGTAGAACTAGCTTTGTTATAGCACATAGACTTTCTACAATTCGTAATGCTGACTTAATTTTAGTTATGAATAATGGAAGTATTATAGAGCAAGGAAATCATGATGAACTGATGGAAAAAGGTGGATTTTATGAGAAGCTTTATAACAGTCAATTTGCAGATACCGAATCTGAATAGATAACATAAACTTTTGTATAAAATTTTGTAGCAAATTCAAATATTAATCATATAATTAAAAAGAGTATCAGTAAGTTGTTTTTTTATATATTTACTGATACTCTTTGATTTTAAGACCAAAGGTACTTATTTATAATTGGTACTTATAATTCGCAACTAGTCTTACTATATCTGATAACCAGAATTACAGTACTTTTCTTTTTTACCTTTTTGTTCTCTAACATATAACAATTCGCTTAACTTATCAATGTAATAACAATCATCGCTTATGCGAATTAAACTAGTCAGATAATATCCATCTTTGCTTCTAGGAATTTTTTTATTTATTGCTAAATCAATAGCTGTCTTTGCTGCTTCAAAATGCTTTAAATGTGTATGACCTTCTTCAAAACTCTTTCTAGTATTATAAACTACATAACCTTTTTTAACTTGAAAAACTATAAATTCTTTCTTTTCATATATTTTATTAAACATTCAATCAGCCCTTCTCAAGATAGTTTTATAGCATAACATTAGAAGCTTCTAAAAAATTTTACAAAGAACATAAATATTTTATAAATTATAAATCTAAAACTATAATTCATAAAGATAACCTTCTGATTACTTACATAATAATTCATATAGATTAAAAGTAAATTATCTTTAGGTTAAACAAAAGTAAAATAAAAGACTAGTTATAATATTTATATGAAAAAGTACAAAATATAGTATAAGAATATAGAAAATTTAAATTATTTATTTACAGTTTTTATTTCCATAAGTGTATTTACCTTCAGATACCTTGTCATCATGAAAGTATATTCTTTCACAGCTTTTATCTCCCCATAGAATGTTTTTTGTTATTTTATGAGATGTGTCTCCTGTAAATACTTCAGCCACAGTAGTATCTGTAACATCACAATAAAGAGAAGCTAATTTTTTAAACCAAGGATTTTCCTCAAATCTTAAAAGCCAAGAAGCTCCATAAGGACAATGTAACTCTTCAAATTCAGGAACCCAGCCTAAGAATGGGACATCAGTTGTGCTAATAATATTGTCTGCAATTAATTCATCTCCATTTTCATGAGCCCTTTCTCTCATAGCAATAGCTTTTTCTTCAGACCTTTCAAATAAAACTTTCTTTAATATTTCGATAGTTTTATCTTCACCAAACTCCTCAAATAACACTTTAGAAAAATAAAAATATAAGTCACCAAAATGCTTGCATGCCATACGAACTTCTTCAATAGCATAATCTTTGTCGACAGTTTCATTAGTTACAACATCTTTGTTCAAAAAAATCACTCCTTAGAATAGTATTAGTTACAATATAATTATAGAATATTTTTTATAAATTAGGAAATTAATTTGAGATAGATATATTTTTAATAAATGAAAGTATAATACTAAAATATTTTATTGTTACAAAAATCTTCTAAATTAATGTATTTAGGAGTTTCCATATGAATTAGAGTAGTTCTGTAAATGTCTTCAACACACCCATTTGCAATGTTATTAAAATATCTGTATGTCCTTTTAATGTTATTTCAAGCCTTCCCTCATGTGACAAGGAATCGAGAGCTAATTTTTTTTATTCTGTACATATAATTGTTAAACATCTTGTCAAATTCAGTATTTTGAGCATATGAAACTATTGTTGTGTGAAATAATGTATCGTATTCTGCAAATGAGTTTAAATTTTTGTCACCTAGTAAAATGTATTTTTGTTTATCTAAAAGATATTTTAGTTTACTTATAGTTTCAACTGCTCTAGTTTCTTTGTATTGACTTGTAATTAAAAAAGTGCAAAACTCTTCTATTGCGGAGCGTATTTGGAATATCTTTTAAAAAATATTCTAAACCTTAATCTTATATATTAGTGTTTTTATTATTGAATTTATGTGATTATTGGGCTATTTATCTTTTTTTATTGATTTAATATTTTCTTTGATTTTATTTAAAATATCTGTATGCTTATTAGAGCTTATATTGGGGAATGCTTTGATTATACGTCTATGAAGTAATTTGTGATTAGACAATAAAGTATTAAGTTTATTTTTAAGCTCGTCAATACGATTTTTAGCATAGCGATAGTTTTCTTTTTCCTTAAGTATTTCAAACCTATCTTCTAAAGTCTCAAGTCTATTTTCAACTAAAGATTCAATTTTGTTTTCGATAGTTTCTTGTGTAATAAGCTTGTAGTACTCTTTCTTATCTTTTAATTCCTTAATTATAAGATTGATTTGTTTTAACTTACCATTCAATTGTAAAATTGTATGTACTGTAACCACTAAATCTAAAACAAAATAAACTTCTATAGATATAGCAAGTATAAATAGTACATTTTTAGGTATAGAGTTTATAAAATCAACTACAATAGGATGTACTATAAGCATTACAATTAATGATAATACACCAAACATAAGTGAGTTTTCTAGACAAACTCTTCCATGAATATTAAATCTATGCTTAGAATAATCCCACCAAGTCATATTAAATATTTTTTCTAAAATAAAGCTCGTAAAATACTCCATTATACTAGTTATAATTATACTAAACAAAAATAGTAATGGAATATTGTGTACAAAAGGAGTCAAGGTAGCAACTATTGCTAATGCTCCAAATCCATATATAGGACAAAATGGACCATTTAAAAAACCTCTATTTACAAATTGTTTTTGTAAAACTGAACAATATGTAGTTTCACAACACCATCCTATAAAACTATAAATTACAAAATAAAGAAATTGAATATAAAATGTACTCATAAGCACCTCATTTCTAGTTAATATAATACTATATACTCGATATTTTATTTTTATGATTAATTTACTTAAAATTCAATTTACATATTGATTATACCAATTTATAGAAATTTATCAAATTCAATTACAGTTATAATATTATATATGATTACAATAATGAAGTTTTATTTAAAATAAATAAGGGTGCCAAGTATAACCAAACTAATAGTTGTAGATACTCTACACTATGTTAGTTTAATTATATTTGACACCCTTATATTTACGTTATGACTATTTACATTCGAAGCTAGAACAACATGTTTCAATGTAAAGATTTACTCTATCAGTTTCAGGAGCAACCAATATATTATCAAGTGTACATAAGCTACCATCTTTATTGTATTTACAATTTTTTACAGTACAAACTAATTCTTCACAATTTCTATGATTAACATTACTAGATAGATTGCTATAAATAGATTCATCTAAAAATGAACTACAACAAGTATGTCTGTCATTATGAGCTTTTTCACCATTTATAAAAATTTTATCTGCATAACATATATGGCTGTTGTTATGTGAACAGTTAATTACATTACAGTTTATTCTTTCCAAAGTTATTACCTCCTAAACGATTATTTATTATAAATTATGTCCATATAGTTACAAGAATATAACTTTTAAGAGAAAACTAACTTTTAGAAAATATCTATTCTTAGAGCAATTTGAAATATAAATATATTTTCTTCTAAAATTTACCTAAATTGTATAAAAACTTACAGCTTGGAGAAAATAATAGAAAAAGGAGGCGTAATCAATGTTTGAAAAGAAGAAAAAAGAATTATTTCCTTGGAAAATATCTGCCTTAATACTAGTTGGAGTATTTGTATTAAGTAGTGGAGTTTATATAGGGACAAGATTAAAAAACAATGGAGTTCAAACTGGTGAAGTTGTAAGCACTAGTGCGAATATGAATGAAAAATCAAAAGAAGCTTTTGGATTAAATAAAAATTGTGAAGTTTGGCTTCAAAGTGAAGGCGAAAATGAAACTAACTATAAGAGAACACTTACAATGGCTGGGATAGTTCCAGAGTCATTATTAGATAAGACAAAATCAGAAATAGTATCATATTTTAAAAAAGAGTATCCAACTAAAGAAATAAAAATCATGGATAAAAATGAAATCATACTTGTAGAATCTAAATATAATGATAATAAAGATGTACAGGCAATGAATGCTACTATAAAAGGTAAGTATACTATTGAAAATGATAATGGAAACATAGCATTATATAAATATGATAATAGTGGAAGTAAAACACTAGTAGAAAAAACAAAAATAAGAGTAGATTCACTTCCTAAAACAGTTCAAGATGAAATCAAAAAAGGTGTAGTTATGGATACTGAAGAAGAAGCATATTCAAGATTAGAAGATTTTGCAAGTTAATATTAAGTAAATTAATACTAGTTCAAGTTAAATACTAAGTAAGTTAATGTTAAATAATTTAATATTAATAAATTAGTATCAAGATTGTAGTCACATTTAATTCCTATAAAAATACAATAATTTATTTGTAAGAAATATAAAAGTTATATTGAAGTAAAAAGCTTGCTTTAATATAACTTTTTTATTTGATTTTATATTTTACATACACCATTTTATGATTTGTTAATATTATTTATGATATAATAATTTAGAACATAAGTTTTTATGAGAAATACATTTTGGTATTTCTTTTATTTTTAGGGGGAATTTTAAAAAATGATAATATTGGGGATTGACCCAGGTATAGCTATAGTTGGATATGGTATAATTGAATATAAAAATAGTAAATTTAAAGCAATAGATTATGGAGCAGTGACAACACCTGCACATATGAATATATCCAAGAGATTAGAACTTGTATATAAAGGAATTGATACAATAGTAAAGAACTACAATATAGATGAAGTTGGAATGGAAGAATTATTCTTTAATAAGAATGTAAAAACAGCTATAACAGTAGCACAAGCTAGAGGTGTTACTATGCTTGCGTGTGCCCATAATGGTAAGCCTGTATATGAATACACTCCACTTCAAGTAAAACAAGGTGTAGTTGGATATGGAAGAGCAGATAAGGCACAAGTTCAGCAGATGGTAACTTCATTTTTAAGTTTAAAAAAAGTTCCAAAGCCAGATGATGTTGCAGATGCTCTAGCTGTGGCTATTTGCCATGCTCATTCAAACAAACTTGAAAAAACTCTAAAGAATATAGGTGGTAAGTATGTATAGTTATATAAAAGGTACAGTAGAAGAGATTTATATAGACAGTATAGTTGTAGAAAATAATGGGGTAGGATATAAAATAAATGTATCATCCAATACAATAATGAATTTACAAGTGGGAGAAGCCACAAAAATATATACTAAATTAATTGTAAGAGAAGATGATATGAGTCTTTGTGGTTTTGTAAGTAGAGAAGAACTTAAGATGTTTGAACTACTAACATCCGTATCTAAAATAGGACCTAAGGTGGCGCTTTCAATACTATCATTTGCATCACCAGCACAGTTAGGGGCATATATTTTAAGTGAAGACATTGGAAAATTATCCAAAGCTCCTGGTGTTGGTAAAAAGACAGCAGAAAGAATTGTCTTAGAACTTAAGGATAAGGTAGACAAAAATAACATAGAGTTTGAACCAACATTATTGTCACAAAAACCTACCTTGATATCTCAAAATGAGTCTGTAGATGCACTTGTAGCTTTAGGCTATACTTTAGCAGAATCAAAAGAGGCAGTTCAAAAATGTAAAAAAGATGGTATGAATACAGAAGCTATTATAAAGAAAGCACTTACATATATAATGAGTAAATCCTTGAAATAATATCTGGATTTTAAAACAATATTTTAAGGATTTTATGTAAATTTGAAAATATATAAAGTAGATTTTCAAAAGTACGAGAGGAGGGGTATAAATGCAAGGTTTTGAAGATGAAAATAGGATAATAACTTCTACAATGAAAGTGGAAGATATAGATATAGAAAACAGTCTAAGACCAAAAACTTTAGAAGATTATTTAGGTCAAGAAAAATCCAAAGAGCAACTTAGTGTATTTATAGAGGCAGCTAAATCGAGAAATGAGCAGTTAGACCATGTGCTTTTATATGGACCACCAGGTCTTGGAAAAACTACATTAGCCAGTATAATAGCCAATGAGATGGGTGTAAATTTAAGAATTACATCAGGCCCTGCAATAGAAAGAGCTGGAGATTTGGCAGCCATACTTACGAATTTAAATGAAAATGATGTTTTATTTATAGACGAGATACACAGAATTAACAGGAGTGTTGAAGAAGTTTTGTATCCAGCAATGGAAGATTTTTGTCTAGATATAATAATAGGAAAAGGACCATCTGCAAGAAGCATAAGACTTGACCTTCCTAAATTTACACTTATAGGAGCTACTACAAGAGCTGGTATGCTTACAAATCCACTTAGAGATAGATTTGGTGTTATTTGTAAATTGGATTATTATACAGTTGATGAGCTTTCAAAAATAGTACTTAGGTCATCAAATATTTTAGATGCAGAAATACAGTCTAGTGGTGCATTAGAACTTGCAAAACGTTCAAGGGGAACTCCAAGGATAGCAAATAGATTACTAAAAAGAGTTAGAGATTTTGCACAAGTAAGAGCTGATGGAAAAATAACTGATGAGGTAGCAAAAGATGCTCTAGAACTCTTAGGAGTTGATAGTTTGGGGCTAGATTTTGTAGATGAGAAGCTTCTCATGACTATAATAGAAAAATTTAGAGGAGGACCAGTGGGTCTAGATACATTAGCAGCTTCTATTGGAGAAGATAGAAATACAATAGAAGATGTATATGAGCCATATCTGCTTCAATTAGGATTTATAAATAGAGGACCTAGAGGAAGAGTAGCCATGCCATTAGCATATGAACACTTAAAAATTCCATATACTAATGAAAAATAAAAATAGATTATATAAGTATTTATAAAATAAAATAGTCATTAAATTAAAATATTTCTGAAATGGCTAAAAATTCAAATATATCCACAAAATGGTAATTATATCTGTAGATACTGTGGATAAATACACTTAAAATTGTGTGTACTGCATCTATATATTGTGGATAAGACGTGTATATCGTGGAAAAATATCTATATATTGTGTATGTTAAAAATAGCGATTTCTTGATAGATTATGGTAATATTGTGGAAAATAAGTTGTTTTTTTGATATTATTGTAGCTGGAGAAATTTTAAGAGAGGAAGTTTAACATTGAAAACAAGTGATTTTAAATTTGATTTACCACAGGAACTTATAGCTCAAGTTCCTATAGAAGATAGAGCTAGCTCAAGACTGATGGTATTAGATAAAGAAACAGGAGAGATTGAGCATAAAGTATTTAGAGATATAATAGAATATTTAAATCCAGGGGATTGTTTAGTCTTAAATAATACTAGAGTTATACCAGCTAGACTAATAGGAGAAAAGCTTGAAACTGGAGGTAAAATTGAATTTTTATTATTAAAAAGAACAGAGGAAGATACTTGGCAAGCTCTAGTAAAACCGGGAAAAAGAGCAAAAGTAGGTACTAAATTTTCTTTTGGAAATGGAAAGCTGATTGGAGAAGTTGTAGCTTTATCAGACGAAGGTTCAAGAATTATAAAATTCCATTATGATGGAATTTTTGAAGAAATCTTGGATGAACTTGGGAATATGCCACTACCTCCATATATCACTGCTAGATTAGATGAAAAAGAAAGATACCAGACTGTTTACTCAAAGCATAACGGTTCAGCAGCAGCACCTACAGCAGGGTTACATTTTACAGAAGAGCTGTTAAGTAAAATAAAGGAAAAAGGTGTAGATATAGCCTTTATAACTTTACATGTTGGTTTAGGAACTTTTAGACCAGTAAAAGTAGATGATGTTTTAAATCATAAGATGCATTCAGAATATTATATGGTAAGCCAAGAAGCAGCTGACAAAATAAATAGAGCAAAAGAGAATGGAAATAATGTAATATGTGTTGGAACTACTAGTTGTAGAACTATAGAATCAGCTTGTAATGAAGATGGAAAGATGAAAGAAACTAGTGGATGGACGGAGATATTTATATATCCAGGTTATAAATTTAAAGTTTTAGATAAGCTTATTACTAATTTTCATTTACCAGAATCTACACTAATAATGCTAGTAAGTGCTATTTGTGGAAAGGATAATGTTTTAAATGCATATAATGAGGCAGTAAAAGAGAGATATAGATTCTTCAGTTTTGGAGATGCTATGATTATAAAGTAGGGAGGTAATTGATGCATAGTTTACAAAAACAAAAAAAGAATAACCCTATATTAAAGATTGCTTTTATATTTGAACGTGTTTTAGCAGTAGTAGTTCTAATAGCTGTATTTCTAGGAACTATAGATGTGTTAAGACTTATGTGGGGAGCATATATTGTTGATTTTCAAAATCCTGTACAGTACAGTCAGCTTAATGATTTTTTAGCACAAATATTACTTTTAGTTATAGGTGTTGAACTTGTAGTAATGCTATCACTTCATATACCAGGAGCATTTATTGAGGCATTACTTTATGCTATAGCTAGAAAAATGTTGTTGCTTCCTAAAAATGAAGGTATGATAGATGTTTTAATAGGAGTTATAGCTATTGCAGGACTGTTTGCTATAAAAAAGTTTTTGGTAACAAAAGACAAGAGTGCTCTTAATATAACGAGTATTCATGATGAAGATGCAATTAAAGAACAGCAGAATAAAGAAGATGAAGATAAATCTGTTTAAACAATATATTGGATAGACCATTATAAATATATCTTAAGAAATAATGAGAAATAAATATTATTAAGGAGAACTTTATGTACGCAGTAAGATACGAATTGATAAAAACTTGCAAGCAGAGTGGTGCAAGGTTAGGAAGATTACACACTCCACATGGAATTATTGAAACACCAATATTTATGCCAGTTGGAACTCAAGCAACTGTAAAATCTATGACACCAGAAGAATTAAAAGAGATTGGTTCACAAATAATACTTAGTAACACATACCATTTATATATGAGACCAGGTCATGAACTTATAAAAAGAGCTGGTGGTCTTCATAAGTTTATGAATTGGGATAAACCAATACTTACAGATAGTGGAGGATTCCAAGTATTTAGCTTAGGACCTTTAAGAAAGATAAAAGAAGAAGGTGTAGAATTTAGGTCACACTTAGATGGTTCAAAACATTTTCTAACTCCAGAAAAAGCTATGGAAATACAAAATGCGTTGGGTTCAGACATAATGATGGCATTTGATGAGTGTGCACCATATCCAGCAGATAGAGAATATGTAAAGAATTCTTTAGAAAGAACAACAAGATGGTTAAAAAGATGTAAAGATGCCCATAATAATACAGACAAGCAAGCTTTATTTGGTATAATACAAGGTGGGATGTATAAAGACTTAAGAGAGCAATCAGCAAAAGAAATAACAAGTATTGATTTACCAGGATATGCTATTGGTGGGCTTAGTGTTGGAGAACCAAAACCACTTATGTATGACGTGCTAGAACATACAACTCCACTTATGCCAAAAGATAAACCGAGATACCTAATGGGAGTTGGTAGCCCAGATGATTTAGTGGAAGGTGTTATAAGAGGAGTAGATATGTTTGATTGTGTCTTACCTACTCGTATAGCTAGAAATGGGACTGCAATGACTAGTCAAGGTAAAGTAGTAGTTAGAAATGCAACTTACGCTGAAGACTTTACTCCACTTGACCCTGAGTGTGATTGTTATGCTTGTAAAAACTATTCAAGAGCTTATATAAGACATCTTATAAAAGCAAATGAAATATTGGGTGCAAGATTGATAACTACTCACAATCTTCACTTTTTATTAAATTTAATGAAGCAAATAAGACAAGCGATAATGGAAGATAGATTACTTGATTTTAGAAATGAATTTTTTGCAAAATATGGATATGAAATATAGGTTTTGCACTATTAATTATAATCATTTTAATATATAATATTCAATAGTACTCAAAGATAGAGAAAGTAAATTATTATACAAATATTTATTATGATTTACAAAAGAGTATAATTTACAAAGGAGTGAAAATTTAATGCCACAGCAACAAATAATGATGAGTGTAGGTCTATGGATAGTAGTAATAGCAATCTTTTATTTCCTAATGATTAGACCTCAAAAGAAAAAAGACAAACAATTAAAAGAAATGAGAAGTAGCCTAGGTGTAGGAGATAAGGTCATTACAATAGGTGGAATAGTAGCTAATGTAGCTAAAGTTGAAGATGATGTTGTAATATTAGAATTAGGACCAAATAGAACTAAAGTTCCATTTGAAAAATGGGCTATAGGAACAGTTAAATCTAAAAAAGAAGAAATAGAAGTAGAGTAAATTAGTAATTTAAAAGCCTTTTCTCGAATATATATTAATTTGAGAGGAGGTTTTTTTATGGGAAAATCTAATTATATTTTTAAAGGTCTTGGATATGCATATATAATAACTTTGGCTGTTTTATTAGTGTATAACTTATTTTTGACATTTACAGATATTGGTGGGGATAATATAACTATGGTTTCATCATTTATAACTACTATTTCTGCAGCTATAGGAGGTTTTTATACTTCAAAACACATGAAAGAAAAAGGACTTATGTATGGGCTTTTAGTAGGACTTTTGTACATAGTATGTATTTTTTTGACTGTGTTTTTAGCACAAGAAAAGTTTGTATTTGAAGTAGGAATGATTTATAAGTTATTGCTAATATCAGCAGCAGGAGGTATTGGAGGCGTATTGGGTGTCAACTTTAAATAGAGTTTATATTAAGGTAGTTTTATGATATAATCAATAGGAAACAATTAGAAATGGAGGCGTTGAAAATGGAAAATAAACATGTAAAAACTTTATCTCAAGCTACTTTAAAGCAAAGTGCTGCAAAAGGTGGATGTGGAGAGTGTCAAACTTCTTGTCAATCAGCTTGTAAAACTTCTTGTACAGTTGCAAATCAAGAGTGTGAAAGATAGAAAATTATTGATTTAGTTGTTTGTAAGAGGGTATCTCAAAGTGATTCTTTTATCATTATGAGGTATCCTCTTTTATTTTTTGTATGATTGTCTAGTAGAAAATTACTATAAAATAGGGATTTCTATCTTTGAACATAATCATAGATAGATAAGTGGTTCAGGAAGATATTAGTAGTGTTTGTGTTAGCAAATTATGTAAACACATAAAATATATTGAAAAATAATATTATATATAATATTATTTATATGTGGGAAATACGAATATAAAAAATCAAAAACAATATTCGGAGGACATAAATATGTTGAGCAACAAAAAGAGAAGTATGGCAATAGTAATGGCAGGAGCTACAGTTATGAGTGCAGCAGCACCAATATTCGCAGATAATACTGTATCAGAAAATGTTGATAAAAATTACACAGTAAGTGCGAAAGATTCCACTAAATTAATCGAAGAGGTTAGAAAAGCATTAGAAGTTAAGTTTGAAGATACAAAAGCAGGAGCAAATGTAAATGATAGAGTTTATGATATAAAAGTAGACAATGTAAACTTAACTAATGCAACTCAATTACAAAATAAAATAAACTCATTAACAGAAGGACAAAGTTTAAAAGTTACTATTCAAGATAAAGGGCATCAAGTTTTAGGTGGAAAAGTAGTTGACTATAAAGTTGAAAACTACAAAACAGCTCAAGAAATAGTAGATGCAGTTAATGCTTACAATGCAACTTTAGCACAAGATTCTGATAGCAAGTTGACAGCAACTATAAAATCTACAAGTACAGTTGAAGTCAAAAGAGCAAAAGACTCAACAAATGTTATTACATTAAATGTAGGAGACCAACATTTAGATTTCTCAAAAGTAATAACATCAGAAGATGGTACTTTTGAAGGTTATGAAAAGAGTTATAGTGACATAGAGTCAAAAGAATTACATACAATAACAGTTAAAAATGCAGATTTACAAGACATAACAGCAGAAGAATTATTTGACGGAATTAGATTAACTACATTAGGAAGGGAACTAGTTAATAAAGTTGAAAATGGATATGCTTTAACATTTGAAAATGAAGCAATCCTTACTCAAGAACAAGAAGATAGTGATGATAAAGATAAGCCAGAAAAATCAAGCTTTGATATAGTTTTAAGTAAGGCAAATGAAAAGCCAGAAACAATAAGCGTTTCAAGTAAAAACCATAAGTTAGCTAGAGATTTACATAAAGTATTAACTGATGTAAAAGACGGAAAAGAATTAAAAGTAGAAGTTTTATCTGGTGATTCAAGATTTACGACAGCAGTAGAAGTTAGTAAAGAGAGATTCAAAGATGGAGAAGCAGAAGCTATAATTTTAGTTGGAGAAGATGCTATAGTTGATGGCTTAGCATCAGCACCGCTTGCATCTCAAAAAAATGCACCAATATTATTATCTAAAAAAGATTCATTACCATCAGAAATAGAAACTGAAATATTAAGAGTACTTGGAAGTAATCTATCTTCTAAGAAAATATATATAGTAGGTGGAGAATCTAAAATATCAAAAGAAACTGAAGAAAAACTTTCTAAATTAGGTGTAAGCAAAGTTGAGAGAGTTTCTGGAGAAGATAGATTTGAAACTTCTTTAGAAATAGCAAAACAATTAAAAGATACATTTAAGACTGCTTTTGTAGTAGGTGGAAATGGAGAAGCAGATGCTATGAGTATATCAGCTAGAGCTGCTCAATTTGGTGCTCCAATAATAGTTACAGGCAACGAATTAGATGCAAATGCTGAAAAACTATTAAAAGGAAAAGAATTAGAAATAGTAGGTGGAGAAAATTCTGTATCAAAAGAAGTTGAAGACAAATTAGTTGATATAGATTTAAATAATAAAGTTGAAAGATTGGCTGGAGAAAATAGAAAAGATACTAATGCTAAAGTAATCAATAAGTACTACGCAGGTGCAACTAAAGCATATGTTGCAAAAGATGGTTATGTAGGTGGAAATGGACAATTAGTTGATGCACTTACAGCAGCACCACTTGCAGCTAGTTCAAAAGCTCCAATAGTGTTAACTACAGAAGAACTTTCTAAATCACAAGAAGAAGTAGTTGAGTTAAGACTTAAGAATGTTACTAAGTTAGTACAAATAGGTGAAGGAATAGCTAAAAATGCTATTGAAAAAATAGCAGAAAAAATAAACTTATTTACTAAGAACTAATAAGGTATAGGAATTAATATTAAAGTTTATTTAGATAATATATAGTTATACAATCTGTCAATATGTAAGACATAGTGTATATATTAGAAAATATATACAAATAATGAAATAAAAATAATAAGGATAAGGTATCTCATTTAGAATTAGATTGAGATATCTTATTTTATTTTTTGATTATAATATTATGGAATTCATATTATAAAAAAATTATTATAAATGATACTGCTTATAATGATTAAATACCTTATTAACATATATTATTTTGAATTTATTGCTTAATTAAATAAATAAGTTATAATGTTTTGAATTTATGGAGAATAAAAACTTTAAGTATATTGTTTGAGTTGTATGGATAACTATGGTATCATATATAAAATATGGTAACAAAACTGTAACTTTTGATTCAAAACGAACAAAAATACTAATAAAAAATGTGAAAAATATATTGGGGGTAGAGAATAATATGAAGAATAGTAAAAAGATATTAGCTATAGGACTTACACTATCTTTAGTAATGCTAAATACTCCTATAGTAAATGCGTTGACATCAGTTGACCAAATAAAAGGTAATGACAGGTATGAAACAGCAGCAAAAATAGCAGACAAGCAAAACTATAATACAGCAATACTAATAAATTCAGATAATAGCTTAGCAGATGGCTTAAGTGCAAGTGGTTTAGCTGGAGCTTTAAATGCACCTATTTTAATGACAAAACAAAATCAGATTCCAAATACAACTATGGAAAGATTAAATAAAGCAAATACTGTATATATAATAGGTTCAGAATCAACAATAAGTAAAAATGTTGAGAATCAGTTACTATCCAAAAAGAAGGTTGTACAAAGAATATTTGGTGAAAATAGATTTGATACAAGCATAAAAATAGCTGAAAAAATCAAAGAAATTAAGCCAATAGATAAAGTAATTATAGCCAATGGATTTACAGGAGAAGCAGATGCTATAAGTGCATCACCAGTAGCTGCTAGAGATGGAGTGCCTATAATACTTACAGATGGAAATAGTGTAGGATTTGACATAACAGGATTAAAGAGTTATGCACTTGGTTCTAGTGAAATAATCAGTGACGAATTAGTTAAGAGCACAAACTCTATTAGATTGGGTGGAACAGATAGATTTGATACCAATAAGAGGGTTATACAAGAATTTTATAAAAATAGTAAAGAATTTTATCTAAGTAAAGGATTGCAATTAACAGACGCATTGGCAGCCTCTACAATAGCAAAAAATGCTCCTTTAGTCTTAGTTGAAAAGGGTAGTAATAAGAGCATTTTAAGTGGTGCAGACAAATTGACTGTACTAGGAGGCATAAATCAGAATGTTATCAAACAATGTATAAATCAAGCTTCACCAAATCAACAAGGGTTATATTACAATCCAAATGATAGAGAATTTAAAGAGAGAATAAAGGGTAAAGTATATGCTCTTACAAAGCAATATAGAAAAGAAAATGGAGTGAGAGCTTTATCTGTAGCAAGTAGATTAGAAGGGCTAGCGAATGACTGGTCTAATTTGATGGCAAATAAGAAGACTTTATCTCATACAATAAATGGGAAAAATTCATATTCTACTTTTTTGAAGTACTTGGATTGGAGTGAGATTAAGCCTGGATATATTGCAGTTCAAGGTGAAAATATAATTAAATATAAAATTCCAGATAAACCTGTGTATACAAATAGAGATGCAGATGATATAGGAAACTTTATTTTTAATGAGTGGAAGACAAATCCAGAAGAAGGTACTAATATGTTACATAAAGGGTATGAAATAATGGGATTTGGTATAGCTATAACAGGGGATAAGAATCTATATGCGACACATGAGTTTTATGGAAGATATAAAGAATAAGGAAAATATACAAAAAGTTATGCTTGTGAGAAAATTATATAAATAATTAAATTATAATGAAAAATAACATTTATATTAATAGATTAATATAAATGTTATTTTTTTATAATTTAATTTGAAAAAATTGTATTAAAAAGTTTAAATATAATATAAAATGGGTAAGAAAGTAGTGAAAATTAAATGGCAAAATTAGGGAAATCTAATGACGCAAAACTATAGGGATTAAAGCTTTTAAAGCCATATCAGCCAGTTGCTAAAAAGAGTAAAGTCTTTTTATTTTATAATTAAGATTCTCTTTGAGTGTCTTTTTTATTGTCTGAAACTTATAGTATTTAAATTCATGAAAAGTTAGATATTTATTAAGGGAGGATTGTTGTTTCATGAAAAAGGCAATATCTTGTGTACTAGCAGTATCGATGTGTAGTGCACCACTAAACGTTTTTGCAGAACCTATATTAGAGGGTAAGATAAGAGCAGTTGAAAAATCAGTTACAGAAAAGTTAAGGGGGAGTCTTGAAGTAGATTTAAATTTTTCACTTCCAATAAAAAATAATGAGTCAGAAAGTATGACTAATATGCAGTTACGATTAGAAGATAATCGTAACAATAGTGGAATAATAAAGCTTGGAGAAAAAGATTCAGGAACAGTAAATGTTGGGACAGATAATATAGAATATACTATAAAGAAACTATCTGCAAGTAGAAGTGAAATAAAAAATAAAGATGAAAATATATCATATTATAATATTGTATTTAATAATTTACCTGTTGGAAAATACAATGTAGAGGTATCTGGAGGTGGCTTTAATAGTAAGGAAATTAAAGACATTGATATATCAAGTTATTCACAAAGAGTTTTATTAAGCAATAGAGCAAGTGTAGATGATAAAAATCAACCTTTAAACTATGAACTATTCTTGATGGGTGATGTAAATAATGATGGAAAAGTGGATAAGAGTGATTATGAGAATGTATTAAAAAATATAAATTCAAATAAAAGTGAATATGATTTAAATAGAGATGGAAAGGTAGATATTGCTGACCTAGATTATGTTCAGAAAAATTTAGGGCAAAGTGAAGACGCAAAAAGCCTAGAGAGTATAGTATCTACTAATCCTATAGTAGATACAAGTAAAATAACATTAGAAAAAAACAGTTATACAAATATTCAGGGTACTGTAGAGGATTTATTCAGTGAAGAGAATAGTGGAGTTAAAATATCTCCAGTAAATGCAGGTGATAAGATATCAGAAGAAAAACCAGCAGTAATGGATATAGCTTTATCAGAAGCACTTGATATGGAAGTCATAAATATAAAAGCACCTGAAGGGAATGCTCCAGCAAAAGGAATAGTTGAAGTTACAGATAAAGATGGTAATGTTCAGCAGGTTCCTTATGAAAATAAAGAATATGTGGAAACTTTAAAAGAGGAACAGAAGCAAGAGGAAGTAAACAATGAACAAGAAGAAACAAATAATAAAGATGAAAATATAGAGCAGTCTGATAATAATAACTTAGACAGTAATCAAGAAGAAAAAAATGATAAAGAAGATTCAACTTCAAATACAACTGATAAAGAAAATAACGATAAAGAAAATAATGATAAAGAAAATAATGATAAAGAAAATTCATCAACAGATAAGTCTGATTCAGACAAAGATACATCAAAACAAGAAGACAATATCAGCAAAGATGATAGTTCTACAATATCTACATACGGTAGGTCAGCAGTAGAAACATATGCAGAAGTTCAAGATAGCGATATAGTAATAAATCTTGGTAAACAAGTAGCAGTAAAAAAGATAACAATAAAAATAACAGCTACAACAGCAAATGATAGAAATCTTGCAGAAATATCTAAGGTTGAGTTTTTAAATAATGTTTATAAAGAAATACCAAAGCCAGATATGAATATACCTAAAATCAATAAAATATCAACTAGTACTGCTGTTGGAAATGAAAAGGTATCTTTTTATTGGAATAATGAAGTAAATGTATCAGCATATGAGCTTATATTAGATACGATTGACAGTAGCGGAAAGGTATTATCAACTAAAAAATTACAAACTAGTAAAAATACTATAGATGTTAGAGATATACAAGCATATGGATTATATAGAGTTAGCATACAGTCTTTAAATGGAGATTGGAGTAGTGGATATAAAGATGCAACAGCAGAAAACTTGGATGGAGTTCCAGAAAATGTAGACTCAAACTATAAGCCTATACAATTTAGTCCTGATAGTATAATAGAATTTCAAGTTGTTCCAGATACAAAACCAGAACCACCAGAAGGTATAAATGTCAAAGGTAAATTTAAATCTCTTGATGTAAGTTGGAAAAATCATAAACAAGCTAAAGACTTTGATTTGTACTATAAAGAAAAAGGCTCTAATGGATCCTGGATAAAATACAATGATAAGCTTATTCGTGGGACAAGTTCAAAGATAGAAGGTCTTAAGGATAATACAACATATGAAGTTAAAATGACAGCTACTAACCACTTGGGAACTAGTGGAATGTCTAAAACATATATAGGTACAACTGAAAGTATGGATGCTCCAACAACACCTAACTATAGACTAATTAATACTACTAAGTTAGATGCAGGCTTTGGAATACCAACAAATCACATTGTAGATGTTGCTTATCCAGATGGATATGACAAAAGTGAATATAATGATAAAAATCCATTTGATAGATTCAATATAGTAGATGGAGACTTTACAACACACTGGACATTCCCAACATATAATGCAGCCGAGGGAACGAATAGAGGGCCAATAATAACTTTTGATAAAGCTTATACTATGGATACTTTTATGGCTACACCTCGCTTTGATGTTTCTGATAAGACAATTAATGATTTTGAAATACAATACTGGGACGAAAATGGGCAAGTACATAATTTAGGTGATGTACCTTTTGAAACAAAGACAGACCCTGTAAATAATAATATATATGTAATGGTCAGATTAAAGGAACCAATAAATGCTACTAAAGTACAAGTAAGTGTTTGTTCTTCTTATTCATATAAAGCGAATATATCAGAACTTAAATTCTATGAGTATGACAGTATAGAAAAAGATGTAAGAAATTTATTTGTAGATGACTTACAAGTTGAATTAAAAGAAGATGTAACTCAAGAAAAAATAACGGAATTAAAAGATAGAATTAGTACTCCTGATAAAGTGAGTGGGGAATATCATCCATATAAGACAGTTATTGATAGAGAATTAAAGCTAGCACAAGACTTGTATAACGATAGAGCTACACTTGCTGATGTAACAACTGTAAATCAAGATATAAATGTTTCAGGAAGATACAAAGATAAGAGTGGGAACTATACTGTTAAGTCTAATAATCTAGGTATGGGAAATGATTGGCAAGCATTGGGTGTAGCTGCTAGAGCTGGAGATGAAATCACAGTATATGTTGGAAGTAAAAGTGGTAGAACTCCTAAGCTGATATATACACAATACTATGGAGAGTCTGGTGCATATAAGAGTGGAGAAATAAATCTTAACACTGGTAAAAATGTAATTCAGTTAAGTAAGCTTCATAGTTTAGATGTAGAGTGTGGAGGAAGCTTGTACATAAGATACCCTTATGATACTCCAAGTGGTGGAGATATAAAGGTACGTGTAGCAGGAGCTACTAAGATACCACATCTTAACTTAAATGGAATGATAAATGATAAGAGTCCTGAAGGAGTTTCTGAATCTAAGAAAAAGATAAGAGCCTATATAGAAGAATTAACTAAATATAAGAATGATATAAATGGAGAACCATATTATCCAGGAACGAATATTGGCAATTCATATGGATATTCAGAAGCAACTGGTGTATTAAACACTACAGATATTGAAAGTGATAAAGTTACATTAAATGTTCCTGCAACAGCTGTATATCAAGGAATATCAAAAGGAAATTCTGATTTAAATACACAAGTAGATAGATTGTACAATAGTATGCTTGCATGGGAACAAATAATGGACTTAATATATTCTGAAAGAGGAGTATTTAAGACACAAGACTTAGATGGTAATGGAACTGTAGATGACAATGAATTTGACATAACTAAAAATGATATGGCTCCTAAATCTCGTATGAATATAAAATATCAAAGAATGTTTATTGGAGCATTTATGTATGCTTCTGGTTTACATGTAGGAGTAGAGTATGGTTCAGTTCCAGGACTTATGAATGGAGTACCTTTCCAAATAGATGCTAGTGGAAAAGCTACAGGAGGAAGTTTATTTGGATGGGGAATAGGTCATGAGATAGGACATGTTACAGACATTGGTAAGATGACATATAGCGAAACTAGTAACAATGTACTTGCTTTACTTGCTCAAACATTTGATGATAAGACACACTCAAGACTTGAAGGTTCAACAATGGATAAGATATATGAACATGTAACTTCAAACAGTTTAGGTATACCAAGTAATGTATTTGAGAGACTTGGAATGTTGTGGCAATTACATTTAGTTTATGACGATGATTTTACTGGTTCAATGCTAAAGAATAACTCGGATGCTGATTTAAGCAATGATACATTCTACGCTAAAATTTCAAGAAAATACAGGGCACTTTCAAGTGGTGACCCAATCAATAATTTACCAAAAGACCAAATGTTAGTTGCAATGGCATCAAGTGTTGTTGAAAAAGATTTAAGAGATTACTTTAAGGCATGGGGAGTAGAAATTACACAAGAGCTAAACAGTATAATGGATAGTAAAAAGTACGCAAAAGAGACTAGAAAGATACAATATATAAATGATGAAGCTAGAAGAAAGATTTTAAATGAAAATATAGCAAGCATGGCAGAGGATACAAAAGTAAGTGCTGGTTTTGCTGATGGGGCACAAAGTGGTTCTCTAGTTAAATCTAATAAAATATCTATAGACCTAGATGTTGATAAAGACAAAGATAAGATATTGGGATATGAGATAATAAGAAGTGATGGAAACTACTTAGATGGTGAAAATGGAACTCAAGTAAAATATAGAACAGTGGGATTTGTAGATGCAAAAGGAAATAGCCAAGCTAAATTTACTGACAATATATCTCCTCTTAATAATAGAGCATTTACATATAAAGTAGTTGCATATGATTATCATCTAAATCCAACAGATGAGTTTGAAGTTGGTACTGTAAAATTATCAGATGAAGGAAAAATAAACAAATCAGCATGGTCATTTATAACAAACACTGTTTCTGATGGTGATGTTAGAACTGAAAATGACTCACATGGACCATTACAAAATCCAGAGATTGATAACATCAAGGATAATGATGCAAGTACTACATATAAAGGAAAGAGAATAAGTAAAGCTGAGTGGAATAAAGACCCACAAAAAGACCCAGATATAAATGTAGAAGAAAATCCATATATAATAGTAGATATGAAGGAAACATTGCCTATAGTAGGGTTAAAATATACAAAGCCAAAAACTGAAGCTAGAAAATTATCATTAAAAGGATTATTTAACTTTAGAAAGGACACTAGTACAACATACAGCCCTTTAACTAATTATAAGATACAAGTAAGTAATGATAAAAAGAATTGGGAAGATGTTAGCCAAGGAACTTTTGAATATGGACAAGATTTAGTTGGTGGAGGAAAAGACCAAGATAATGAAGCTAGAGTTACATTTAATAAAGATGGTAAACTTTGGACATACCAAGCTAGATATGTAAAACTAATATCAAACAATAAGTCTAATATAGAAGTTGCAGAGTTGGATATAATTGGTCCTCCAGGTGACAATATAGAGATTGGAACAGTAAATAGTGTAGACCAAACTCGTACTAATGGAATTGGAAAACTAGCAGAAGATTATGTATATCAAAGTGATGACCCTAATACAAGTGAAAATGAAACAGCTAAGATTCCAGCTGGTTCAATAGTAATTACAGGAGAATACAGTGGAAATCCAGCGTTTAATTTACCATTACTTATAGATAAAAATAATAAAACTATATCTGGAGAAGCACTCTTATTTGCAGAAGTGCCAGAAAAAGGTGGATTAGGTGAAATAAGTAAAGGTACATGGGTTTACTATATGCCAAAAGAAGGCTTTGATTCTTTAAGTGATAAGGTTAAGGCTGAATTATATAGATATAATGACCTTCAAGGAGATACTCCAGTAGGTCAAAGATTTGTAAGTGATACAATGTATGTAACTGTAGGAGCTAAGAATTATGATGAGTTAAAGACAATAAGTCTTACTGATAGTAATAGTAAAGTTAGAAAAGTTACAAGAAATGCTATTGATGTTAGTAATAAGAAGGTTATAGTTGTGAGTAATAAAGTAAAAGGTAATATTATTAGAGATAAATAGTAGGTGGAACTCTAAAAAACCAAAAAATACTAGTACTAACATTGCATATTTAATATGATTAGGTACTAGAATAGTTTAAAAATAGTAGATGTTAAAAGTAAAGTATATAAATGTAACTATAAGTTTAGGGTAATTTATAAATTAAATATAAAAGCTAGGTGGATGAGTAATTTTATCCATCTAGCCAATGATAGATAAGGACGGGTGTTAATGAGTAAAAGAAAATCTTTTATAAGAACCATAGCAATGTCAACTATGGCAGTAGCTGTAACTGGTAGTGTTACATGTGCATATGCAGCTCCAGTTTTGCAAGGAACAAAAACGTATGAGAAAGTAAATACTATAGATATATCTGTGGACTCAGTAGAAAACATAGTATATTCATTTCAAGCTAGTATAAAAGTACAAGGTGAGGTTGAAGTAGTAGGTAATGAGCAGAAAGAAAAAATTAGTTGGTCTGATAATATAAAATCTCAGATAAAAAGTGGAAATGCGAATGCTACTTGTAGAGCAGAATACAACAAATCAACTAATACAACTACATTAGATATATATGTTACATCAAATGAGGATTTACTAGATGGAAATAGATTGAATATAGGAAGAATATCTGTAAAAAAATCTGGTAGTAACTCAAATGCTGGCTATAAAGTTTTAGGAAATGGAACAAGTGATAAACCAGCTTTAAAAATTGTAACATATAACAATAAAACAGTGGATTATGAAAGTATAAACTCTGATGAAGGTTTAATATTTACCCTTATTAATGAGAGTGAAGTAAAACCAATTGGAGGAACTGGTTCTAGTAAAAATGACCCTGAAAAGTATAAGGTAGAGAAAAGTGAAGCACTTGAATATTTATTAAAAAATATTAGGATAAACTATTCTGTTGTTAGTAAAGAAACAGAAGAAAGTGATTCAAATGTAATATTAAAACTTGGCTTATCACAAAAAACAACTAGGGGAAGAAAAGCTACAATAAACAAACATGTTGAAGTTATACTTCCTAAAAGTTTAGAGTACATAGTTGAAAATGAATTATCCAAACCAGATGAATTACCACCAGATAATGGTAGTAGTGGAAATAATGGTGGAGGAAATGATTCAGGTGGTTCATCTAGTGGTGGAAGTTCAAGTGATTCTACATCTAATGTCACAGTCAAAAAATTAAAAGGTGCTGATAGATTTGAGACAGCTGCCAAAATATCTCAAAGTGGTTGGACAAAATCAGATACAGTTGTAATAGTAAATGGAGAAGATAAAAGTATGGTGGATGGACTTACAGCTACACCACTTGCTAGTGTAAAAAATTCACCAATTCTTTTATCATCAAATGAAAAGCTTCCTCAAAGAACTGTAGAAGAATTGAAAAGACTAAATCCATCAAAAGTAATTGTGATAGGTGGAAACAATTCAATGCCAAATTCAGTTGTTGAAGCTATCAAAGCTGTAAATTCAAAAATATCAGTACAAAGAATAGGTGGAGATACAAGATATCAAACTTCTATTAATATAGCAAAAGAAATAGATAAGACGAATAATGTAAGCAAGTTGTATATAGGGGCAGGAAATGGAGAAGCTGATTCATTATCAATAGCATCACTGGCTGGTAAAGAAAAAACTCCAATAGTACTTACACAAAAAGATGGTGTAGATAATGAAGTAGAACAATTTATTAAATCAAACAAGGTGTCAAATATATACTTTATTGGTGGAATAGAAAAAATATCTAATAAGGCTATTGAACAGGTTGGAAAAATAGCAAACAAAGATATATCAAACAATAGAGTGGCAGGTCAAACTAGACAAGATACTAATGCCAAAGTAATAGATAAATTCTATTCTCAATCCAAGCTAGATGGAGTTGTAGTTGCAAATCAAGATAAACTTATAGACGCTTTAGCAGTCGGACCATTAGCAGCTAAAAACAATTCACCAGTTATACTTGCTACAAATACGTTAGATAAATCACAAGAATCGTCATTAAAAGGTAAAAATTCATCAAAGTTGTTTGAAGTAGGTGGAGGAATAGCTTCATCTGTAGTAGATAAGATTAAGAGTTTAATTGAAAAATAAATATTAAGTAAATCGAAAATAAGAATGTATTTAGATATAAATTTATATATCTAAAAGTGCATTCTTATTTTATTTTTATTATCTTAATAATTTAATAATATTGAGGTTAAAATGTATAATAATTTAAGCAGTATATAAGTTTAATTTTAAATAAATCATGTATCTTTCATATATAAATATAAATTAAATTTTGAACATCTTTAAATTGAAGTCAAAAATAATTTTCTAAATTTAATAAAATAAAATATTAATGTATAGACTAGATATATTAATATCATATATACTCTATAATATATGGAAAATAAAGAGAAAATAAATGGAAAATAATTACAATATAAAATATAAAAATCATCAGGGGGATATGAAAATGAACAAAAAAATATTATCATTAGGTCTGGCAGTATCATTAATCTTAGTAAACTTCAAAAGTGTAAATGCATCATCAGTAGTAGAAAAAATATATGGTAAAGATAGATATGAAACAGCAGCAAAGATAGCTGATAGACAGAACTATGAAATAGTAATTTTAGTAAATACAGAAAAATCACTTGCAGATGGATTAAGTGCAAGTGGATTGTCAGGTGCTACAAAAGCACCAATACTATTTACACAACAAAATAAGATACCAGCAGACACAAGTAGATGTTTAAAAAATATCAAAAAAGCATACATAATAGGTACAGAAGATACTATAAGTAAATCAGTAGAAAAAGAACTAGATTCTAAAAATATAGAGGTCAAAAGAATTGGTGGAGAAGATAGACTAAAAACAAGCTATTTAATAGCTAAAGAAATAGCAACTATAAAAAAAGTGGATAAAGTACTATTAACTAATGCATATAGTGGAGAAGCAGATGCAATGAGTGTATCATCAGTAGCTACTAGAGATGGAGCTCCAATCATACTTACAGATGGAAAGAGTGTGCCTTTTGATGTAAAAAATATTCAATCATATTGTATAGGCTCAGAGGAGATAATGAGTAAGCCTCTAGTTAAAAATACAAACTCAGTAAGAATAGAAGGAACTGACCGATTTGAAACTAACAAAAAGGTAATAGACTACTTTTTTAAGAGTGCAGATGGATTCTATGTATCAGATGGATACCAATTAGTAGATGCAATAGCAGCGGCACCACTTACTAAAAACTCTCCAATGGTACTAGTAAATGATGGAAGTGATAAGACTGTATTAGAAGGAACTAAGAATATAACTTCTGTAGGTGAAATAGATGAGAAGGTAGTACAACAATGTATAAATGCTTCAAAGTCAAATGGACAACCCCCAACAATTACAGTTGGAAGTACAGAGATATATAAGGGTGAAAAGTTTGACACTGGCAAGTTAAATATAGTGGCTAAAGATAACACTGGGAAGGTATTGCCAATAGAAGTTGATGGATTTATAGATACAAATAGAGTAGGTACATACATGTTGACATTAAAGGCTACAGATGAATTGGGGAAAAGTACAGAAAAAAGAGTAGAAATAAAAGTGCTAGATGATAAATCTCATGATTACAACAGCCCAGAATTTAAAAGAATGGTGTCTACTGAAATGTATAACTTAATTAATTCCTATAGAAAAGAAAAAGGTAAAGAGCCTTTGGTAGTATCTAGTAAGCTAGAAGGTATGGCAAATGCGTGGTCTAAGTATATGATGGATAAAAAAGTATTTGCACATTATATAGATGGTAAAAATGCTCCACAAGTATTTTCTGAGTTTGGAATGAGAAGTGAGGAAAATATAGCATATATTTATATAGATTCTAAGAACGTTCAAACTACACAAGATGCAAAAGACTTGGCAAAGGCTATATTTGAAGTGTGGAAGAAATCTCCAGAATACAATGCAAACATGCTTAGTGATGAGTTTTATAGTACTGGATTTGGGCTTTATATATTATCTGATGGTCAAGTGCATGCTACTCAAGAGTTTTTAAATGGCAATGAAGGTAGCTTGTAAAAAATTCCATAAATGTTGTTTTTTTGTTAATTTACTGATATTATAAAATCAAAATCACATCTAAAGTACTTTTTGTAATCTGTTTTGTTATTGCTTTATAGGTTATGGTATTTTAGATGTTTTTTGTTTTAGTAGTTTGTAAATTTTGAGGGAATCACTACTGAGGGTGTAATTTATGATTAGCTGAATTATATAAAAAATTAGTAGGAGGAGTTCGATGAAGGTAAATAAGAGAGTATTATCGATAGGATTGACAATATCATTAATAATGGCAGGAGCACCAAATATCAATGCACTTTCAAGTATAGAAAAGATACAAGGGAAAGATAGATATGAGACTTCTGCATTGATAGCAGATAGACAAATATATGATACAGTCATATTAGTAAATACTGATAATTCTATAGTAGATGGATTAAGTGCAAGTGGATTATCTGGAGTTGCAAAAGCTCCTATAATGTTGGTACAAAGAGATAAGATACCAACAGATGTTGAAAAAAGATTAAAGGATGTTAAGAATGCTTATGTTATAGGTACAGAGGATACAATAGGTAAATCTGTAGAAAATCAACTTAAGAATAAGGGGATTGAGGTTAAAAGAATTGGTGGTGATGATAGAATAAAGACTAGCTATCTTATAGCTAAGGAGATTTCATCTATTAAACCAGTAAATGATGGAGATAAGGTTTTTCTTGTAAATGGATATACAGGTGAGGCTGATGCAATGAGTGTATCTTCTGTAGCTGCTAGAGATGGAGTTCCTGTTATACTTACTGATGGAAAGATTATACCATTTAAGGTTGATGGCGTTCAATGCTATTCTCTTGGGTCAGAGGAGATAATGAGTAATGAACTAGTGAATAAGACTAATTCTGTTAGGATTGCTGGTAAGGATAGATTTGAGACTAACAAGAAGGTTATACAACGCTTTTATAAGGGAACAAAGAAGTTTTATGTTTCTCAAGGGTATAAGTTAGTTGATGCTGTGGCTGGTTCTCCGTTGGCTAAGGACAAACCTATAGTACTTGTTAATGATGGAAGTGATAAGAGTGTGCTTAGAGGTGCTGATGAAGTTACTTCTTTAGGAGGAATGGATAAGAAGGTTGGTGACCAATGTATTAGTTCTGCATCTGATAAAAATACAATGCCTACAATCACTGCTAATGATGTAGAGATTTCTGTAGGGGATAAGTTTGATAATAGTATGTTAAATATAGTTGCTACTGATTATTATGGAAATGATTTAAAGACTAATGTTGAAGGAAATGTAGATATTAACAAGGCTGGAATATATGTTTTAAATATAAGTGTAGTGGATAATTTAGGTCAGAAGAGTGAGATTAGTGTAAATGTTAAGGTAGTTGTAAATACAAGTACAAAAGACCCTAATAGTTATGAGTTTAAGGCTATGGTATCTAATGAGATGTACGATTTAGTTAATTCATATAGAAAAGAAAAAGGTAAGAAGAGTTTAAGAGAATTAGATTCTTTAGCTGGAATGGCAAATGCATGGTCTAAATATATGGATGATAAGAAGGTGTTTGCCCATGAGATTGATGGTAAAAATGCAGCTGAAGTATTTTTTGGATTTGGAGCAAGAAGTGGTGAAAATATTGCATATCTACCAATGAATGTTAAATCTGTTTATGCCTCTAAAGATGCAAAGGATATTGCTAAGTCTATTTTTGATTTATGGAAGAAGTCTTCTAAGTATAATGAGAATATGTTGAAAGAAGAATTTTATAGTTTTGGGTTTGGTATGCATGTTTCTGGTAAAGGAGAAGTGAATGCAACAATGGAATTTTTAAATAGTTAGATTTTATATTAATTTATATTGGAAAAGATATAACAAATTTGTAAAAATAGATATATAAAATTAAAATAAGTGAGGAAATTATAAAAAATAATTTAAAAAATATAAAAATGGTGAAAAAACAATTAATTTGTTGGAAAAAACTTCAATTAATTTTGCATAAATTATTGAAATTATATTTTATATAGTCTATCATAAGAGTGTGAGAAATATTTGGATTATATGAACATGGAAATTTAATGTACATAATTAAAGAGATGTAATTAATATAATGTTGGGAGGAATTTAAGAAATGAAGAAGAAAAATTTAGCAATGGCAATGGCAGCTGTTACTGTTGTAGGTTCTGCTGCTCCAATATTTGCTGATACTACTGTTAAAGAAGAAGGATATACGGTAGTACAAGACAAATATGAAAAATTACTTAAAGAATTAAAGGCAAAGATAAAAGATGGAACTATTACATCAGTTGGTGTTGAATTTGATGGAAAACCAATTACTACATTAGCACCAAAGGCAGATGGTAGTGATAAAGATGCAATAGCAGAACAGTTAGAAACTCTTACTAAAAACCAACTTAAAGGTTTAGGTGATGGAAAATATGTAGATTTTAAAATTACTTATGGTGCTAATGCAGAAGTTCCAGCTGCTTCATTAAGTGCAGATGATATACAAAAATATGCAGATCAAATAAATGCTTCTGAGAAAACATTAGTTGAAGTAGCAGCAGGATCTGAAGCAGGTATAGCAAAATTTGATTCTGCTAACAATAAAGTTATAGCAGGAGATGCTCCTCTTAAAGTTAAAGATGCAGTGAAAGCGACTGTTACTACTAATGGTAGTGGTAAAAAAGTTCTTACAATATCAGCTGCAACTGGATTATCAGGATTCTCATATGGGGTAATTAAAGATTCAAATGCAGTTCAAGGTGATGTTAGTGTAATAACTCTTGACACTACAAATGCAACAATAACAGAAGGTGATACTAAAGTATTAGATTTTGATAATTCATTTAAATTTGATGCAAATACTAAAAAAGTTGGTAGTTTAGTTACAACAAATACAGAAAAAACTCCAGCAGATCCTGGTGCTACAACTACTGTTAGAGTAATAAAAGCTATAGAAAAAACAATAGATGTAAGTTCAAGTTCAACTACAAAAGCTAAAGATTTAGCTAAACAATACGTATTCACAGATGTTAGCGATACTGATCCAGAAAGTTTAAGTTATATGCTTAAAAATATAAATGATGGAAAAGTAGCTGTGAAAAATACTGATGGAGATTATGAAGTAACTATATTCCCAGAAGGAAAAAGATTAAATACTTTAGCTGCTTCTTCAACAAAAACTATTTTAGGAGATAAAGATACTCCAGCAAAAATAGTTTTAAAAGCTTCAACAACAAAAAAATTAGCAGACTATATAGATGATTTAATAACTTATAACAATAGTTATTCAAATGTACAAACTGTAGCAGGTAGTGATAGAATAGAAACTGCTATAGAATTAAGCCGTAAATACTATAATTCTACTGATAAAAATGCTTTATATGGAAATCCTGTAAATAATGTTGTATTAGTAGGTTCTCAAGCTATAGTTGATGGATTAGTAGCATCTCCTTTAGCAGCAGAAAAAGATGCTCCTTTATTATTAAGTTCTAAAGATAAATTAGACTCATCAACAAGAGCTGAAATAAAAAGAGTTATGGACTTAAATTCTTCAACAGGAATAAAAAATAATAAAGAAGTTTTTATAGCAGGTGGTGTAAATTCTATATCTAAAGACGTTGAAAATGAACTAAAAGATATGGGACTTAAAGTAACTAGATTATCAGGTGATGATAGATATGAAACTTCATTAGCTATAGCTGATGAAATAGATATAAATGATAAAGCTTATGTAGTAGGTGGAACAGGGTTAGCAGATGCTATGAGTATTGCTCCAGTTGCATCTCAGATAAAAGATGGTGAAGCTACTCCAATAGTAGTTGTAGATGGAAAAGCTGATAAATTATCTAAAGAAGCTGAAGATTTCTTAGATGATGCACAAGTAGATATAATCGGTGGAGAAAATAGTGTTTCTGCTAAAATGGAAGATTATATAGATGATGCTACTGGAAAATCTCCAGAAAGAATTAGTGGTGCAGATAGACAAGCAACTAATGCTGAAGTTATAAAAGAATATTTTGATAAAGATGGAGTTTCAAATTACTTCTTAGCAAAAGATGGTTCAACTAAAGAAGATCAATTAGTTGATGCTTTAGCAGCAGCAGCAGTAGCTGGAAACTATGGTTCTACACATAATGAAGATGGAGACATAACTAAAGATGCTTCTCCTGCTCCAATTATTTTAGCAACTGATAATTTATCAGCTGAACAACATGTAGCTGTAAGCAAAACTGCTACTACTAATGGTGCTAAGAACTTAGTACAAGTAGGTCAAGGAATAGCTGACTCAGTTGTTAGTAAATTAAAAGATTTATTAGATATGTAATATAAATTTTATATATTGAATAAAAAGGTTTCTCTTTTGAGGAACCTTTTTTAGTTTGAATATAAATTTTTATAAATAAAAAAGAGGCTAAATTAGCCTCTTTTTAATGTGAGAAACACTTAAAAAATAAGATGTAATTATTTATTTAAGTATCATTATTATACTATACCTTAAAATAAATGTCTACTATTCCATCATTTTAAGGTATAATAGTAAGTGGAAAACAATTTAGGAGGTAAATTAAATATGTCAGTTTTAGATGTAATACTAGACAAAACAGATGAATTAGAAATTAAAAAATTAAATAATATAGTAGATAAAATAGATGCTTTAGAAGATAGTGTACAAATATTAGATGATGAAGCATTAAAAAATATGACACATGTATTTAAGGATAGATTAAGTAAAGGAGAAACCTTAGATGACATCTTGCCAGAAGCCTTTGCTGTTGTAAGAGAAGTATCAAAAAGAATATTAGGTATGCGTCAATATAGAGTTCAATTAATTGGTGGGATTGTATTACATCAAGGGAAAATAGCAGAGATGAGAACTGGAGAAGGAAAGACTCTAGTAGGAGTAGCTCCAGTTTATTTAAATGCATTGACAGGTAAGGGTGTACATGTCATAACGGTTAATGATTACTTAGCTCAACGTGATAAAGAACTTATGCAGCCAGTATATGAATTCTTGGGACTAACAGTAGGAGTAATTATTAATGGGCAAGAACCAGCAGAACGAAAATTACAATATCAATGTGACATTACTTATGGTACAAACAATGAGTATGGATTCGATTATCTAAGAGATAATATGGTAACCAAAAAATTAGACAAAGTTCAAAGAGAACTAAACTTTGCTATAGTTGATGAGGTTGATTCAATACTTATAGATGAAGCTAGAACTCCACTTATAATTGCTGGTGAAGGGGATGAAGGTACTAAGTTATATGAACTTGCAAATGCGTTTATAAAAACTATAAAAGATGAAGATTTTGAAATGGATAGAAAAGATAAAACTATAGCACTTACTGCAAGTGGTCTTAGTAAAGCTGAGAAATTTTTTGGAATAGAAAATATCACTCATATAGATAATATAGAAATTTTTCACCATGTAAATCAATCTCTAAGAGCACATAAATTAATGGACATAGATGTTGAATATGTTGTTAGAGATAATGAGATACTAATTGTAGATGAATTTACGGGAAGAATAATGGATGGAAGAAGGTTTACTGATGGTCTTCATCAAGCTATTGAAGCTAAAGAAGGCGTAAAGATAAATGATGAATCAAAGACCATGGCAACTGTAACATTTCAAAATTTCTTCAGATTATATTCTAAATTATCAGGAATGACAGGTACAGCAAAGACAGAGGAAAGTGAGTTTGAAGCTACATATAAGATTAATGTTGTTCAGATACCAACTAATAAACCTGTTATAAGAGCTGATTTGCATGATAAAGTATTTAAAACAGAACGTGCAAAGTACAATGCTGTTGTGGAGGAAATAATAAGGATAAATAAAACTAAACAACCAGTGCTTGTAGGAACCGTTTCAATTGAGAAATCTGAGAAATTATCTAAACTACTTAAAAAGAAGGGTGTAAAGCACGAGGTATTAAATGCTAAACAACATGATAAGGAAGCTGAAATAATATCCAAAGCTGGTAAATTAGGTTCTGTTACAATTGCTACTAATATGGCAGGTAGAGGAACTGATATATCACTTGGAGCTGGAGATAAAGAAGAAGAAGAAAAGGTGAAAGAGTTAGGTGGCTTGTATGTTATAGGTACTGAAAGACATGAGACAAGAAGAATTGATAATCAGCTTAGAGGGCGTTCGGGAAGACAAGGTGACCCTGGAACTTCTAGATTCTTTGTAAGTTTAGAGGATGAAGTAATAAAATTGTATGGTGGAAAAAGTATAGAAAAAATATTAAAGAGAATGAATGCCAATGAAGATGAAGCATTAGAAAGTAAGGCTTTAAATAGAGCAATAGAAAGAGCACAAAAAGGCATTGAAGGTAAAAACTTTGAACAAAGAAAAAATGTTCTTAAATACGATGATACTATTAATGAGCAAAGAAAAGTAATATATGATGAAAGAAATAAGGTGCTGGATGGTTCTGATATTGAAGAAGAGATACAAAAAATGGTTATGGATATTATTACAGAGGCAGCTGAAAAGTACTTAAAAAAAGTTAGAGACTATCATGGATATTTTAAGTATTTATATAATACTTTTATGCCAGCTGATACTTTATTAATTCCAGATTTAGATAAAAAAAGTGTTGAAGAAATAGTAAATCAAACATATCAGATTTCAAAGCGTGTTTATGATCTTAAGAAGATGATGATTGGAATTGAAGAATTGGCTCAATTAGAGAAACGAGTATTACTTCAAGTTGTGGATACTTATTGGGTTGACCATATAGATGCAATGGATCAACTAAGACAATATATAGGTCTTAAATCTTATGCACAAAAAGATCCATTTAAAGAGTATGCTATAGAGGGTTATGAGATGTTTGAAGCTTTAAATAAGAATATAAGAATAACAACAGTGCAATATCTATATAAATTTAACTAAAAAAGTGACCCATTGGGTCACTTTTTATATATTAAGATTAAAGTAAAATTTATTTTACAGTACACACTCATATAGATAAATATTTATAATAATGAAAAAGAGGCTGAACGTCAGCCTCTTTTCCTGTGTGAGAAATACGGAAAAAAGAGATGCTTGAAATTTCTTTCTTCCATTTAATATTATACTATAAAGATAGTAAAAAGTCTATGAGTTATCTCTATGATTAAAAAAAAAAATTACAATTTTGTTACTTTTTAGTATACAATAATAAATTTAAATTACTCTTGTTAATTTTTGTTAATAAAATATCCAAATATTACAATATCTACAGTTTATTGAAATAATATGTAAATTATATTATAATTGGTAAATAAGGAAAAAATGGTGAAAAACTGAATTTTGTAGGGGGAAATATATGAATAGAAAAAGTATTTATGTAATTATGGCAGCTGCAATGGTAAGTACGTCAGTAGCTCCAATTTTTGCTGCAGAAACTACACAAGTAAAGAAACAAACAATAACTAAAAAGGAAGCAACAGAATTAGTTTCAAAAGTTAGAGAACTAATGGCTCAGAGATATACAGGAGGCTCTCAAGTTGGACAGCCAATATATGAAATAAAAGTTGGCGAGAATTCATCAAAATTAAAAGTAATAACTAATATAGATGAATTAGAGAAATTAGTAAATGCTTTAGGAGAAAATAAAGACCTTCTTGTTACTATATCAGATAAAGGGCATGTAACAAATAGTGCAAATGAAGTGGTTGCTGAGGCAATTGAAAAATATGAAAATTCAGCAGACCTTTCAGCTGAAGCTAATGCTATAACAGAGAAGGCTAAAACTGAAACTAATGGAATTTATAAAGTTGCAGAGGTAAAAGCATCATATGATAGTGCTAAAGACAAGTTAGTTATAACTTTAAGCGACAAAACAGAAACAGTAACTTCTAGAACTATAGATGTAGGTATTGGTGATGAAAAAATTGATTTAACAGTAAATCCAGTTGATTCAACTGGAACAAACTTAGACCCTTCAGCAGAAGGATTTAGAGTAAATAAAATAAATAAATTAGGTGTAGCAGGAGCTAAAAATATTGAGGATATTCAATTAGCTGAGATAACTATAAAAAATAGTGATTTAAATACAGTTTCACCACAAGATTTATATGATGGATATAGATTAACTATTCAAGGTAATACAATAGCAAATAGTGCAGGAAAATCAATTAATGATATTTCAGCAAAAGATTCAGAAACAGGAAAGTATAAATTCACTGTTAAATATACCGATACATCTGGAAAAGCGATAGAACTTACTGTAGAAAGTACTAATGAAAAAGAGTTAAAAGATGTTAAAGCTGCATTAGATGGAAATACAAAAGTTAATTTGATAGCTGGAGAAGATAGATATACAACTGCTGTAGCTATAGCAAAACAAACAGAATACACTGACAATATAGTTATAGTTAATTCAAATAAATTAGTTGATGGATTAGCAGCAACACCACTAGCTCAATCTAAAAAAGCACCTATATTGTTGGCATCTGATAATGAAATACCTAAAGTAACTTTAGATTATATAAAAGAAATAATTAAGAAAACTCCATCAGCTAAAATATATATAGTAGGTGGAGAATCAGCAGTATCAAACACAGCTAAGAAGCAATTAGAATCAGTAACTAAGAATGTTGAAAGATTGGTTGGAGAGGATAGACATACAACTTCAGTAGCAGTAGCAAAAGCTATGGGTTCTTTTAAAGAAGCATTTGTAGTAGGTGCAAAAGGAGAAGCTGATGCTATGAGTATAGCTGCTAAAGCTGCTGAACTTAAGGCTCCTATAATAGTAAATGGTTGGAATGATCTCTCAGCAGAAGCTATTAAGTTGATTGATGGAAAAGAGATTGGAATAGTTGGTGGTTCTAATAATGTATCTAGTCAAATTGAAAATCAACTTGTTGATATTGATAAAGATAGAAAAGTTCAAAGAGTTGAAGGAGAAACAAGACATGATACCAACGCTAAAGTTATAGAAACATATTATGACAAATTAGATAAACTATATATAGCAAAAGATGGATATGGAAATAATGGTATGCTAGTAGACGCATTAGCAGCAGGTCCTTTAGCAGCAGGGAAAGGTCCAATACTTCTAGCTAAAACTGATATAACAGACTCACAAAAGAGTGCTCTTGATAAAAAATTAAATCTTGGTGCAGAAGTAACTCAAATAGGTAATGGGGTAGAATTGACTGTAGTTCAAAAAATAGGCAAAATACTGGGATGGTAATAATCAACAATATAGAAAAGGATTCCTTATTATTTATAGGAATCTTTTTCTATCGACATAATATCCATTAAAGTATAACTTGCTCTTGACAGATAGGAGGATATGATAGTGATAGAAGAAACATTGTTTTTTTCCCCACACCAAGATGATGAAACATTAAGTATGGGTAGTGCAATAATTGAACATGTAGAAAAAAGTGATACACATGTTATATTATGTACTGATGGCAGTAAGTCAATAATAAGAAAAGTATTAGATGATGGAGGGTCATGTTCTTATCATATTAAAGATGTACATAAATATTCTTTATCAGAAAGTGATTTTTCAAAAAATAGAGATGAAGAATTTAAAGATAGTTGCAAAGCAATGGGAGTTAAAGAAAATAATATACATATAGAAAATAACAGAGCTCATGATGGAGAACTGAGTAAAGACAAAGCAAGAGAGATAATACTAAAATATTTAGAAAAACATCCTGATGCTAAAGTGAAGACAGTTACACCATATAAAGCTCTTGGAATACATGAAGACCATAGAGCATTAGGTGAAGCTGCATTGGAATTGTATAAAGAAGGAAAAATAAAAGATTTAAGATTTTATGTAGAGCCATACGATTATAATGATTTCAAAAAAGTTAATCCAAATGTTAGAGTATGGAAGGTTTTGAGTAGTCAAGAAGAGAAATTATTAAATGCTATGGATGCGTACAAGAAATGGAACCCTGAAAATGGGAACTATGCAATTGGATATCATTCTGTGAAATCTCACTTTGATGAACTAAAATCTAATAAAATCCAATATGTACATGCTCCATAAACATTAATATAAAAACTAGGAGGATATAGTTAATGAAAATATCAAAGAGAATAATGTCATTGTTGACAGCAACTTTTTTTATCTTTGCATTATCTGTCAATATAGCTGATGCTTCATCAAAAGAGAGTCTAGTAGGTTCTGGTAGATGGGAAACTGCAATAAAAATTAGTCAAAATGGATGGAAAGAAGCTACTAATGCTATACTAGTAAATGATAATTCTATAGCTGATGCACTATCTGCAACTCCATTTGCTAAGTTAAAAGATGCACCTATTCTATTGACTCAAAGTGATAAATTGGATAGTAGAACTAAAGCGGAGTTAAAAAGACTAGGTGTAAAAAATGTATACTTAATTGGAGGCATGAATACTTTAAGCACTAATATTGAAAAAGAATTAAAATCAGAAAATATGACTTTTGAGAGGATTTCAGGTAATAGTAGATATGAAACATCTTTAAAATTAGCTGAAAGATTAGATAAAGAGAAGAGTATTTCTAATATAGTTGTAGTTAATGGAGAGAAAGGGTTAGCAGATGCAGTAAGTGTGGGTTCTGCTGCAGCACAAGAAAATATGCCAATTATACTTTCAGATCCTAATAATGGAATAAAAGTTGCAAATAGCTTTATTAGTAGTAAAAATATAAAGAAATCTTATATAATTGGTGGTACATATTCTGTATCTAGTTCTATTGAACAGAGTTTACCTAATGTAAAAAGATTATCTGGAAATAATAGAAATGAAACTAATGCAAAGGTTCTAGAAGAATTTTATAAAAATACAGACTTAAAAAATGCTTATATAACTAAAGATGGTATGAAAAAACAGGGGGATTTGATAGATTCTCTAGCTGTAGGTGTATTAGCAGCTAAAAATAGCTCACCAGTTGTATTAGTAGGAAATGCACTTGACTCAAGTCAATATGATGTGTTAAATACTAAAAGTTTTGATAATATTGTACAAGTTGGTGGAAATGGAAATGAAGATGCAGTAAAAGATATCATTGATTTACAAGAGGAAACTATATATAGAGTTAAGACAGCAGATGAATTGGATGTTGCTCTAAGAAAAGCAGATGCTAATGATATTATAACATTTAAACCTGATGATAATAAAAAAATTACTAGTTCATTTAGTATAGAAACAAAGAAAGCTATAACTGTAGAGCTTGAAGGATTGTATACACAAACAATAACTGTAAATATGCCAAATGGAGAATTAACTAATAAGGGTACATTAGATGGAACTGTAAAAATAATGGATATAAAAAATGGTACATTTATCAATGAAGGTGAGATAAATGATATTGACCTTTATGATTCAAATGGATGTAAAATAGAGAATACAAGTAGTGGAGATATATGGGTTTTGACTATATCTAGTAGTGCTAAAGATGTAAATATAGAAAATAAAGGTGATATAAGTAAGGTTACAAATAATTCTACTAGCGTTATAATAAGAAATTCAGGAAATATTGATACTTTAGGTGGGATTAGTACACCATCAATAAGTGGAAATAAACCTAGAGTTGATGACACTGATAAGGATGAAAAAAGAGCAAGTGGAATATATCCTGCTTCAGAGCCTTTGTCACCTCCAAGACCAGGTTATATAGACGTAAAAATATTTACTAAACCTGAAGATTCAAATTATAAAATTTACTATAGGATAGTAAGCCGTAGACCATCTGCATTATATATTGGGGATAGAATAAACACAGATAATTGGACTGTTGTACCATCTTCTGTTTTACCATTTACTATTAAAGCAGAAAATGGGTATTATATAGAAGCTGTTGAGATAAATTCTGATACTAAGAAAGTATCTAGATGGGGAAAATCTGACTATATAGATGATGGATTTTATTTAAAGTCAGAAACTGCAAAAGGATTAAGTGCAGATATAGATTTTGATGGAGACTATGTTAAACTAACAGCAACAGGTGCTGATTCTGGATGTACAGTTTATTATAGAATAGTATCAAAAAAACCAACATCAATGAATGTTGGAGATAAAGTAACTATATCTGATTGGGATGAAATTACTACTAATAGAGTGAGGATAGCAGCAAATGATGTAAAAGAGAAATATATAGAGCTAGTCGAATTAGATGACTCAACTAATAAAGTAACTAGATGGGGATCAAGTGATAAGGTAGTAGAATAGGTATCTAATGTGAAAAATAAAAACAGACTGATTAATAATTGACAGTCTGTTTTTATTTTCTAAAAATTATCATCTTACTAAATAAATAATTAAAAACTATAACAACTATATTAGTAAATACTTTTACAATAATATCATTTACAAAAAGTAAATCAATCATTATATACATAATAACCATTTCTATAACACCAGAAAGTAGCCTAAAACTAACAAAAGAAAAAAATTCCTTAAACAAAAATCTTAGTTCGATTCTTTTACTATCAAACACAAAAAACTTATTAGTAACATAAGCAAATAAAACAGCAAGTATCCATGCCAAAGCATTTGCAACCATAAAATTAAATGAAATAATCCTAGTAAAAAATAAATACGAAACTATATTTACAAGAGTAGTAAATGCTCCAAAAAATAAATATAATATTGTCTCTTTATGTTTTTTTAAAATCAAATATAATCCTCCTAAGCTAATTTAATATAAATATACTTAAAGATACTAACAAATATTAGTATAACATATCAATTAATAAATCAATATATCTTAAAATATTATAAAAAATAAAACTATAACATTCTATAATTAATATGTACTCATAATCCATATTTTATCAAAATAAAATATGACCTTAATTTAGAAATCTGATATAATAAAAATTAAATACATATAAGGGGGTAAACATGAGAAAGTACAAATCAAAAAAATTGTCAAAGCTACTGGCATTGTTGACAGTTTGCTTTTTAATAGTGTCAACAATACCTGTCTCAGCAGAAAACAATAAAACTCTAGATGGAGTAGAAACTGCAGAGTATTCTGAAAGCTATCTTCAATACCTAGAAGATGTCAAAAATGGAGACACAGCAAAATATAATGGAGTAATACCTGTTCCACATGAAATGGAAGGTACAATACTTCAAAATAAGGGAAGAAGCACTCTTCCATCATCATACAAATCAAGTGCATCATACAATCCAATAAACTTAGGATTAACTACACCAGCAAAAAAACAAGGAGATCTTAATACATGTTGGGCATTTTCTAGTATGTCAACTTTAGAGTCATACCTAAAGCTAAAAGGCTATGGAACATATGACCTTTCAGAAGAGCACTTTAGATGGTGGTCAACTGGTGGAACACATGGATGGAACTTAGATGATATGTCAGGTAGTTCAAATGTAACAGCTATAGGATATTTGACTGGATGGGCAGGTCCTAAGTTAGAAAAGGACATACCATACAACCTTAAATCTGAGGCGCAAGGTGCAACTAGACCTTCAAATATGGATACTGCACCTACACAATTTAATGTAACAGATGTTGTTCGTCTTAATAAAGATAAAGAAACTGTAAAAAATGCTATAATGCAATATGGTTCAGTGACATCAGGTTATGCACATTATTCAACATATTTTAATAAGGATGAAACAGCATATAACTGTACAAATAAGAGAGCTCCATTGAATCACTCTGTAGCGATAGTAGGATGGGATGATAACTATTCAAAGGATAACTTTGCATCTGATGTAAAACCAGAATCAAATGGAGCATGGTTAGTAAAAAGTAGTTGGGGAGAGTTCAATTCTATGAAAGGATTCTTCTGGATTTCTTATGAAGATAAAACTCTATTAACAGACACTGATAACTATGCAATGAAATCTGTATCAAAACCAGATAGTGACAAAAAGATGTACCAACTTGAATATGCTGGTCTTAGCAAGATAATGTCAAATAAAATAACAGCAGCAAATGTATTTGATTTCAGTAGAGATTCTGAAAAACTTGACTCTGTTATGTTTGAAACAGACTCTGTAGGAGCAAAATATGAAGTATACTATGCACCAGTAGTAAATGGAGTTCCTCAAAATAACTCAATGACAAAACTTGCAAATGGAACAGTATCATACTCTGGATACATAAATGTACCTACTAACTCTTACAGCTTGCCAAAAGGTAAAGGAGCAATAGTAGTAGTTATAGACAACACAGCAAATCCTAATAGGGAAAAATCAACTTTAGCATATGAAACTAATATAGATGCATATTATCTATATGAAGCTAAAGCAAACTTAGGTGAAAGCTACATACTTCAAAATAATAAATTTGAAGATATAAATACATATAGTGAATTTTCTCCTTGTAACTTTGTTATAAAAGCTATAACAAAAACATCTTCTGGACAAGCTACTTCAGGAGAATCTTTAACTGGAGCAGATAGATATGAAACAGCAGTTAAAGTTAGCAAAAAAGGATGGGCTTCTTCACAATATGCAGTATTAGTAAATGGAGACGCAATAGTAGATGCTTTAACAGCTACACCATTTACAGCAGCAATTGACTCTCCGATTCTTTTAACAGGAAAAGATAACTTAGATTCAAAAACTAAGTCAGAGTTACAAAGATTAGGAACTAAAAAAGTTTATCTAATAGGTGGAGAAGATTCTTTAAGCAAGAATGTACAAGCTCAACTTAGCAATATGGGTATATCAGTAGAAAGAATTTCAGGTAGTGATAGATATAAGACTAGTATATCTCTAGCTCAAAAGCTAAATAGTATAAAATCTGTTTCACAAGTTGCAGTGGCAAATGGTGTAAATGGACTTGCAGATGCAATAAGTGTTGGTGCAGCAGCTGCTGATAACAATATGCCAATAATACTTACTAATAAAAAGAGTGAGTTGCAAGGTGCTGATGAGTTTTTAAATTCATCAAAAATAACTAAGTCTTATATAATTGGTGGCACAGCTACTTTATCATCAAATTTAGAAAGTAAGCTTTCAAATCCAACAAGACTTGCAGGAAGTAATAGAAATGAAACTAATGCTAAGATAATAGATAAGTTCTATACTAATTCAGATTTAAAATATGCTTTTGTTGTTAAAGATGGTTCAAAGCGTCAAGGAGATTTGATAGATGGACTAGCAGTAGGAGCATTAGGTGCTAAAACTGATTCACCAGTAGTTCTAGTTGGAAATAAGTTAGATGAAAGTCAAAAAACTGTACTTAAGTCTAAGAAAATAGAAACTCCTATTAGAGTTGGTGGAAATGGAAATGAAAATGCTTTTAATGAACTAAATACTCTTTTAGGAAAATAGTGAATAGAAAGATAATAAATCTATATGCTTTATTATTAAAAAATATTTAATAGAAGTTTATAAATATAAAATAACAAAAAGGGGTGTCTCAAAATGAGCTTTTTAGTTCATGAGGCACTCTTTTTTGCATGAAATCAAATATATTTTCATCATTTCAACAATGGAAAATAGGATTGTCTATATTTTGAGATAGACTCTTTATTATTGATGAAAAATGTAATAATTTTAAACTGTAAAATAGTGTAAAGTTATTTTATAATATAAATATAGTAAGATTTTAAACAAAATAAGGGGGAATAATAATGAAAGCACCAAAAACTATTTTAACAATATTGACAATAGCGCTTACTTTAAGTAGCATTTCTATAATACCATCATATGCACTTACAGAGGAAAAATTAATAGGTAATGGTAGATATGAAACTGCTGTAAAGATAAGTCAAAAGGCATACAGTTCTAGTTCTAATGTAGTGTTAGTTAATGATAATTCATTAGCTGATGCACTTTCAGCTACACCATTTGCAAAGGCTAAAGGAGCACCAATACTTTTGACAGAAAGTGATAAACTAGATGATAGAACTGAAAAAGAGATAAAACGTCTAGGAGCTAAAGATATTTATTTGATAGGAGGTACTGCTGTACTTAATAAAGATATAGAGAACAAATTAAAAGGTAATGGACTTAATGTAGAAAGAATTAATGGTAAGGATAGATATGAAACTTCACTGATTTTGGCTAATAAGCTTAAGGATATAAAAGATATTAAGGATGTTGCTGTAGTAAATGGTGAAAAAGGATTGAGTGATGCTGTTAGTGTTGGAGCACCAGCAGCTCAAAATAAGATGCCTATAATTTTGTCTAGTCCTAAGGATGGAGTAGAAGCATTTGATAAATTTATAAGAGATGAGAAAGTTATAAAAGCATATGTAATTGGAGGGACAAATTCTGTTTCAAGAGCTGTAGAAAAGAGTCTTCCTAATGCAGAAAGATTAAGTGGAAAAGATAGAAATGAGACTAATGCTAAAGTTATAGAAAAGTTTTATTCTGATACAAATTTAAGTAATCTATATGTAACTAAGGATGGTAGTAAAAATGAGAATCAGCTAATAGATTCATTAGCTGTTGGAGTTTTGGCTGCCAAAAATGAGTCTCCTGTTGTTTTGGTTGGCAATAAATTAAACACAAAACAAAGGGATATACTTAGTACTAAAAAATTAAGTACGATAACACAGGTAGGTGGAAATGGAAATGAAGAAGCTTTTGATGAGATTAAAAGTTTACAAGAAAAAACTGTGTTTGAAGCAAAAACTGTTGAGGAATTAACTGATATGATAAATATAGCAAGTCCTAATGACATTATAAACTTTAAACCAAAAGAAGATACTGTAAATGAAGCTTTTAGAATGGTGACAAATAAACCAATAACTTTGAATATAAAAGGAGATTGTTCAAAAACTCTTACAGTAGATATGCCTAATGGTGAAGTGAATAACTATGCTACTTTGGTAAATGTTATAGTTAGAAATATTGGAGAAGGTGGATTTAATAATCATGACACAATCACCATATTGTCAGTTCGTGACAAAAATGGTAGAGTTATAGAAAATACTAGAAATTCAGATATAGATACGTTGATGATATTAGCTTCTGCTAATGATACAAAATTGATTAATGATGGATATATAGGAAAGCTTATAGATAATTCATCTAATAGTGATATAACTAATAATGGTACTATAGATAAAAAAGTTAATCAGGTTGAGGATTTAGAGGCTAAGGTTGATTCAATTGAAAAAGCTATAGATTCTATAAGTCAGAAAATCAATAAAATACAAGATATACTAGATAAGCTTGGATTTCTAAAGAAATTTCTTAACTAAAAATATGTATATTTAAGTGAACTGTGTGTTGGAATTATATCTGAAAATATATAGTTAAATGGGTTTATAGATAAATAGCCTTATAGCTAAATATATAGTTAAATAAATCTTGGGGAGGTAACATGGGGAGTGTAGTTGAATGTAGCAAAAGAATACATAAAAGTATTGACAAAACTAGAATAAAGAAAAATAATCTAAATAGCAATAGCAATAGCAATAGCAATAGCAATAGCAATAGCAATAGCAATAGCAATAGCAATAGCAATAGCAATAGCAATAGCAATAGCAATAGCAATAGCAATAGCAATAGCAATAGCAATAGCAATA
>NZ_JAGWCV010000029.1:0-47095 GCF_020657735.1 Clostridioides sp. ZZV15-6383
AAACATATCCTCCTTCTCTATTTAAATAGGATTTAACTACTTTTAATTTGAAATTAAAATCGTATTTAGCCATATAAAAACACCCCAATCATTAGATTTTTGGTCCAACAATTGGGGTGCAGTACAGGAGAATAAAGGAAGCTACCCTTATTTCTATAGCAGTAGTTGGAGGTAGTATAGGTTCTATAATTGGAATGTATTCTTTTAGACATAAAACTAAACATATTAAATTTACATTTGGGATACCTTTTATAATATTTCTACAATTATTACTAGTGTATCTTTATATTTTAAATTGATTTAAAATATAAAATTTTGTTTTTTCAATAAATTAAGGTGTATAAAATATTTTATTTTATACACCTTTTTCTAGCAATTCATAAAAAACACTAAATTAAATTAATGACCTTTATGCTTGGATTTTCTCTTTTCTTGTTTCAAATTAAAAAGTCTTTCTTTTTCTTCTTCTTTTCTATTTTTAGCTAGATTTTTTTTATCCTGTTTTCTTTCTTCATATTGAAGCTTAATAGCATTTTGAGCTTTAGTTCCTACAGTTTCTTGTTCTTTTTTTATTTTTCTCTGCATTCTTTTGTATCCAATCTTGTCTTTGGTTACATTCTTTTCTAACTTAATACTACCAAAATCTAATGAGAAAAATCTTTCAAGTATAAATTCATATACTTCTACTTCTTTAGGCTCTGCTCCAAAGACTACTTTACATGCTTCATATTTTTTGCCATCTTGTCTTTCAAATACTCCTATCCAAAATGGTTCTTCAAATAAGACTGTCAATTTTCCACTAATTTTGTCCATTGCTAGTTCCTCCTATTTAGTTACTTTCTAAAGAATGGACAACCAAGGAGGCAGGTTACTGACAGCAATTACTGCGTCTGGACTACCAACCAGACTGTGTTTTTATCTTTATAAATTAAATACTATATTTTTTAATGATACTTGTCAATATTAGTATCAACTTATATTATATTACTTTAAATTCTTTCATTCTGCTTTATTATAAATAACTCTAATATAAATTAATTATTTTCATAGTAAATTAAATTGTAAATTAGTTATTACATTTCTCTAAATGTCAATCTTTATTGTTCCCTGCATAAATAAAACTGCTTCACCAGAAATTTTTACAGTATTATCCTTCAATAATTCACACTGAATTATACCACCACGATTAGAAAGTTGTGCTGCTATCATTTTACATTTTCCCAACTTTTCAGACCAATATGGAATAAGATTACAATGTGATGAACCAGTAACAGGGTCTTCTGAATCCAATTCTGGACAAAAATATCTTGAAACAAAATCTGTATTACTTCCTTTTGCTGTAATTATTATACCTAACCAATCTGTCAATTTACGCAACTATGCATAATTAGGTTTATAATTTATAACTTCCTATTCACTATTTAGTAATAAGACTAAATCTCTTAAAGAATAAACGGCACTTGGTATACAACCTATCAAATTAGTTTGTTGTGGTGATAGTTCTATTTCAGTAGGCATTATTTCTGGAAATATCATTTCATATAGATTTCCATTTCGTGTAACTTCAAGATTTCCATTTTGAGTAAGAAAATCTATCTTTTGAACATTAATATCAATAAAATTTGATATTACATAAGCTGCTGCTAAAGTTGCGTGACCACATAAATCAATTTCTGCTTTAGGTGTGAACCATCGTAATTCATAATTTCCTTCATTTTTTACTATAAATGCCGTTTCTGGTAAATTGTTTTCTTCAGCTATTTTCTGCATTAACTCCAAAGGTAATCTTCTTTCAAGAACACAAACTCCAGCAGGATTTCCTTCAAATAATTTAGTTGCAAATGAATCACTATGTAGCATTCCATTCTTTTACCGCTCTTTCTAATATAGAGTATATACCATATACATTTAGTAAAATTTAAAATTTCTTACATGTATTTCTCGATATTACTCTGTTCAACAACCTTTTTACCTAATAATGTAATTGCTTGTTTCGTACAATTATTTACACAACGATAACACATTGTACATTGACCATTTGAAACAATCATATCATTTTTAATTACTAAATTCTTCATTGGACATAAATCAATACATTTACCACATACAACACACTCCTCAGCATTGATTTTTAGTTTGTCTGTATACACATTTGTTTTATTGATAAAGTATAATCTTTGTCCAAACAACCCTACAATATGACTCAAAAAACCTAATCCTTCTTTTGGTGGAACCCCATATTTCAATTTTTTGGCGGCCTCAGTTATTTTCTTTTCTGCTTTTATTACCAGCTTTCTATTATACTCCAAAGAATGTTTTAGTATCTTTTCATCTCCTATACTATCTGGCATCCTTACATGTAATCCACCAATAGTTGTAGCACCATATTTTTTTAACGTTCTAGATAACATACCAGAACCATCCCCACTGAACAGAGCCATAGTTGCAATAATAAAAATACGTTTACCATTCCATAAGGTTGAATGCTTGATTATAAAATCTTTCAATATTTTAGGTACATTACTATATTGTACAGGATAGCCGAAAATAATATCCTCATGATTGTGGATGTTTTGTAAAAGTTCACTATTTTCAATAGAATAAGAGTTTGCTATTATATCACATTTTTGTAAAAATTTTTCTACACAATATCTTGAATTTCCAGTTCCACTAAAATATATTCCTATCATAGTATTTCTCCTAATAATTAAAATTATATAGCTCTATTCTTAAAATTTTGACTTTTTTATTATCTAAATTAAGTAATTTATTTAAATAATATAAATATAATTCAACAACTTACCTAATCAATTTATTAGCCGATTATCTAATTCTTTTCTTTACTATTTTAAAATAGATTATAATAATATTAGTAATCTATATTTCCTTAAACATATGTTTTTTCTCTAAAACAAAATTATTAATAGCAATTCCATCATATAACCTGATTATAAATTTAGTAAGTTCATCACATCTTATACCCTTATTTCTCAATTGACAAGTTCCCTAAAAAAGATTTAAAAATTTAACTCTATAATAAAAAACTTTTGATTGCCTAATATCTATAAGTAAGGAGTACTATTTTTATAGTACTCCTTATATTTTACCCTATAGCATTGATACTTTGATATTATTTTGATTTTAATTATTATTAATTTGATTTAAAATTATAAATGGGTTTCAATATTTTAATTATGTCAACTGTATCGCTTATATTTTCAACAATCTCATCAATTGGTTTGTATGCTTGAGGTGCTTCATCAATAGTATTAATATTTACACTTGTTGTAAATATATTTTTCATAGAATCTTCATAATCTTTCATATTTATACTTCTTTTAGCTTCTCCTCTTGAAAGTATACGTCCAGCACCATGAGGTGCAGAGTTAATCCAATCTAAATTGCCTTTACCTACTCCCAATATAACACCATCTCTCATATTTATAGGAATTAATAATTTTCTACCTTCATATGCTGCTATAGCTCCTTTTCTTAATATCCGATTTTCAATTTCTATATAATTATGTATAGTTTGAAAATTGTCTAAATCATTAAATTTAAGACCTATACAATCTTCAATTATTCTCTTAGCCATTGTACCTCTATTTAATTCAGCATATTTTTGTATAATATCCATATCATGAAGATAGTCTTCCATTAATTTCCCTTCTAAATAACACAAATTTTTTGGTACTTTAGGAGTAAAACTATGTTCTTCTTTAAGCTTCACCAATGCCTCTTGAATCTCATCTTCTCTATTTTCCTTTTTATACTTTTCTATGAGTTTTTTACTATCTTCCTCAAATTCATTGTTAGCTCTGATATAATAGTCATAAGCTTTCTTTTGATAGTATTTCGCCACTCTATTTCCAAGATTTCTACTACCTGAGTGTATTATTAAATACTTATTTTTTTCATCATCTTCATCTAATTCAATGAAATGATTTCCCCCTCCAAGACTTCCAATTGCTCGATTATATTCTTCAGTTGCTTTTCCTATACCTTTTATGCAGTACAATGATTCTATTTCTTTTTTGTAATTTGCCTTACTGTATTTATTTATATTAAATCCATGAGGTATTTTTTCTCTTATAAAACCATCTATTTTTTTTAAATCTAAATCAATTTTGCCTAAGTTTACACATAAAACACCACATCCTATATCAACTCCAACAAGATTTGGGACAATTTTATCTTGTACTGTAATGACAGTACCTATTACACATCCAGCACCTGCATGGCAATCTGGCATTATTCTTATCTTAGACTTTGTTGTAAATTCTTGATTACATAATTCTATTATCTGACTTATGGTTGTGCTATCTACATTATCTGTAAATATCTTTGCTTTATTACATTTTCCTTGAACCTCTAACATTAATATCACATCCTTTTTAGCTATATATTTTTAACTACATATTAATTTTAATAACATTGATTATTTAAAAAAATATACTCTAGATAAATTTCACCTAGAAATAACTATTCAAACATTGATTTTTATATAATCAAATTTGTAATATATTAAAACTAACATAAAAGTTTGTATTTTTCAATATATAAGCTTTTCTTATGTTATTTTATTATTATAGGTTTCAAGTTTTTATTTATTCATTTAAAAGAATTTATTATTTTTGTAAAACTAATCCCATAGTCATACTATCATCAGAATATACTTCACCTTTAACATTATTAAAAAACTCAACAGATTTAAATCCAATACCTTCAATTTCTAATAAGAAGCTTTCTTTTGAAAAATAGTGATTCCAAATATAAAATACATTTTCATCTTTTTCTGTTATTACAAGAGTTTGCTCCAATGTATTATAATCACTGTATTTACAATTATCTTGTAGACACATATATCTTTCATTATTCCAAAAGCCTCCATCTTCATTTATTTCCCAGTATTTAATCTCTTCAAAATCATTGTATTTATTTATTGTAAATACATCTAGTATCAATTTTCCTCCAGGTTTTAAACTATCATAAATTTTCTCCATTAACAACCTTCTGTTTTCAGTTGATAAAGCTCCATAATCACAATAAATTAAAGTAGCTAAATCAAATTCCTCATTATAATTCATACTTAAATAACTTATGTTTAAATAACTTATGTTTAAATTAGTCTCTTTATTTCTATTTTGTGCATAGTTAATAGAACGTTTTGAGAAATCAATTCCAGTTACCTTATAACCTTTTTGTGCAAATTTCTCTGCATATAACCCTGGACCACATCCTAAATCAAGTAATTTAGGATACTTGTCTGGATTTGCAACTGTAACTATCCAATTTACAGAATCATTGATAAAGTTAAAATTTCTACTTGCTCCTTCAAAGTCACTATCTAAGTGTGCTTTTAATAATTGCTTTGAAATATACTCATCATCCCAAAAATTAATTTCACTTTTTTTGTGAAGCTCTGGTCTTTCTAAATACATACATAATTTGTTTAACAAAACATACCACTCCTTAAAATTTATTTTTAAAATAAAAAAACCACAGAATTTACTCTGTGGTTTAACTTCAAAAAGATGAGTTTAAATAAGAGTAAAATAGAACCAAATATTTTTAAGCACAACAATAAAACTATAGCTTCACTTTGTTTGCTTATTAAATTTGATTTTATTTACTCTTTTCCAGCAATACTTATATCAACGATTTTATGATATCAAATATCACCGAACAACATCATCCTTTCATATTTTTATTTTATGAATTAATTATATATTTAATTTTTATATTTGTCAATAAATTTTAATCACTATAGTAAAAAAAATTTTTATCTAAAATTAATCAAAAAAAGATATCTGTACATCTCCTGAGTTTTTTAACTTTTCCTTCATTACTTTAGAGTAACTACTTGATAGAGAATATTTATTCCTAAGTTCATTAACCATTTTATATAATTGATTTTTATACTCTTTATTAGCTGAACCTGTAGTATATAGTGTTGATAATTTATTAAATAATTCAGGAAAGTCTTTTTTAACAAAGTCAAAAAAAACACCTCTAGTCATACCTCTTAAGTATAGAGTTCCAGGCAAAACATAATGTACATTACATTCTTTTGCATGTCTAAATAACGAATTTATATTATCAAAACCATCTGTAATATATGGTATAATTGGCATAATATGTAGTCCAACTGATGCGTTAGTTTTTCTAAATTCTTTTAACATTTTAAATCTTTTCATTGAATCTACACCATTTGGCTCAATAAGTTTTTGTATATCTTCATTTACTGTTGTAATTGTAGATGCTACATTGATATATGTAATCCTAGACAGCTTATCAATCAAATCATAATCTCTTAATATTAAATCCGATTTTGTGGAAATAATAGCTGGTGTCTTATACTTTATCAGTAGATTTAATATTTCTGGCATAATTTTATAATCAGCTTCTATTGGTTGATAGCTATCTGTAACTCCCCCTATATTGATTACTTCTTTGTTCCATTTATTACTTTTAAGTTGCTTCTCAAGTTTTTCTACTATATTTGTTTTTACATAAATCTCTTTAAAATAATTACTGGAATTAATGTACTTATGAGAATAAATAGCATAGCAGTATTTACATCCATGCTCACATCCACGATAAATATTTAAATCCCACTTATATGGCATCCTTCTTTTTAATTTATTACAAGCCACTTCACAATTTATTGGAATATATTTCACTTTATTATACAAATAATCACCTCTTTATATACAATAATATCATAATGTTAATTTATAGTAATTAAAGCAGGCTGTTTCCAGACCATAATTCGTAATCCTCACCATATTTACAAAGTAATATATTCCACTCATTCATAGGTATTCCTCCACACATTGCTTTTTCTTCTAAATTATATAAACACTGTTTTAAATATGTTCTATTGTGCCAACCAGTATATAAATTTTCTAAATTTAAACTATGCCCATTAGATATATCATTTGAGAAATTGCTATTTTTCCATTTTAATATACTCGTATATTTAAATTTATTGGGCTTATAATTTCTTTTTAACATTTCATTATGTATAGCTTTTGTATAAAATTTAAATTCATCTATACTATAATTCAATACTTTATTTACTAATAGATGATTTGGAGTACCTTTTTTATCTATAGAACCTTTTATAGCAAGTAGCTCTCTCCATTGACTTACTAATTGATTTTTAGGTAGTACACCAATTAAATCCTTATGCCATAATCTCATAATTTAACTCCTTACTATAAAATATTTTCTAAATTTAGTGCTTACTAATTTATCTTATAATTTTACATGTTCAATAATCTTATCTGTAAAAACTATACCCTCTAAATGGTCTATCTCATGACAAAGACATTTTGCCATAAGACCTGAACCTTTAATTTCTATTTTCTCACCATATTCATTTAAAGCTTGCACTGTAACCTTTTTAGGTCTTTTTAATTTTCCCCATGTTTCAGGAAAACTTAAACAGCCTTCAACAACAATTTGTTCTCCTTCTTCTTTAATAATTTCAGGATTAACAAGCTTAATAAGACCTTCTCCTAAATCTATAACAACTAGTCGTTTTAGTACTCCTACTTGGCATGCAGCTAATCCTCCACCGTTTGGTGTATTATACATAGTTTCTGCCATGTCATTTAATATCTCTCTTATCTTATTATCTACACTTTCTACATACTTACTCTTTTTTCTTAAAATTTCATCATCAAATGTTCTAATCTTTCTTAGAGCCATAATATTCCCTCCTACTTACCTGTGCTCTTGATTTTCTTTCACTTTCTTCAAATAAAAAGACACTTTCAATTGGTTCATTAAAAACTCTTGAAATATCGTATGCCAACCATATTGAAGGTTCATTTTTACCAGTTTCTATGGCATTTATAGCCTGTCTAGATGTTCCAACTAATCTTCCCAATTGTTCTTGTGTCAGCCCTAATTTTTCTCTTAATATCTTTATTTTATTTTTCATATATACTCCATTCATGTAATGTTAACCTTACATTACAAATGTAACATTTTTAAAATTCAATGTCAAGTTAACCTTACAATTATTTAATAAATTATCTCAGTTGACTATTTTTTCATTAAATTTTTTAAGTAGTAGTAAAATCCACACTAGTGATATAACAAATGAAATAAACATATACATATAATTATTTTCCTCAAACGTCTTTGTCAACCAAAATATTGGTAAGAAAAACAAAATATACTGTGTTTTATTTAAAATAAAAAATGGTGCTAAAATACCCATTATAAAAACACCTGATAATTTAGTAATAGCCATTCCCTCTAATTTATTTGATGATAAAGAAATCACTAATGTTGATATAATAATTCCTTGCAACAAAGCTATTAAAGAGATTAATAAATTTGACAATAAAGAAATCTTAGTTAGAGAAAAAGTTAGTAGTAAAATTACTGTGATAATAAACGCTAGAATAGCTGGTATTCCAAGTCGTGAAATGAGATAACCAGTTTTACCAAGTGGAGTTACTATCAAGTACCTTGAAATATTGTCATCAATTTCTCCCAATACCACCATTGTGGAAGCAAAAAAGAACATAAAAGGTGTAATAAAGGCTAAAAGTAAATCAAATAGCAATAAATATGGTTCCAAATTTAATTCATAGTAAAATTTATCAATCAATTAATAAGAGAAATACATAAATTAAAAAGATATAAATCCATATGTGATTTTGTTTCAATAAGAATATTGAGTATTGGTAGAATAAAACTTTTTTTATTTAATGTCAATAGCTTTATTAATATGTTCAAAAATAAGCTTAAAAGCTTTCGAAAATTCTGAATTTTATATAGCATTTTTTACTATATAGTGTTATAATTAAAATATAAATAATATATTATTCTAATTTTCATATCTATTTGCTTATTTTTTAACTTAGTTTCTAATAGAAGTAATCATGTTCATCTTTTTAAAAGTTTCAGTTTTAATAAAAAATAAAGGAGTTGATTTTATGACTACTACTACAAAGAACCGTTTTTACGATTATGTTCAAGAAAACTTAAATAAATATGTCGAAGTGCATTCTTACTTTAGCAGTTGTCCTCTATATGGTGAAATTATAGAAGCAGACAGCTTATCAATCACACTTTGCTCAAGATATATAGACGAATCTAATCCAACTTTAAATGAAACTTACACATTATATTTACCATTAAGCTCAATAATATCTATTAGAACACTATAAAAAGTTAATTAAATATGGGTTATTTATATATAAAATGTAAGATTTTCTATATAAAATAACCCTTTTTATTTACGTTTTTAAACCTATAATACACAAATTTAAAGCTGAAAATAAAACTTTACAATCATTGACTATCTTATTTATCAATAATCTAAAGTAATTATTTTCAGCTTTTCTTAAGATAAGTTACTAATACATACTTATATACACTAATACTTAAGTATCTTATTTAGCACTCTTTAATTTTACTAACTCTTTAAACGCCTTTTGATTTGCTCCTCCACCAACTTGAGTTACTTTTTCTAAAGTCTTATTTTTGAGAACTTCTTTTTGGCTATCAGCTAATTTATCACCAACTAAAATTATTGGTGACCCAGTTTTTGCTCCTAGAGGACCAACTGCCAATCCATCTATTAAATCATTTTGACTTTTAATTCCATTTTTAACTACAAATGCATTTTTTAAAGTATCTTTTTTATAAAAATTATCTATTATCTTTGAGTTAGTTTCATCTCTACTACTACCAGATAATCTAGTTGGATTTTTCAACTTACTTTCTAGATTATTTGATAGGGATGCTGTTCCTCCAATGATATAAGATTTCTCTATGTTTAATGAGTTTAAAAATTCATCAGCTCCTTGCAATTCACTTTTTTCATTTGCAAGTATAATTGGTATATTATTTTCTGCTGCTGCTGCACCTACACTAATTGCATCGGCTAATCCTTTCACCCCATTTACAACGGCTATTTGAGATATATTTTTTATGCTATTTAATTTTTTGGCTAGTAATAAACTTGTCTTATATCTATCACTTCCTGATATTCTCTCTGTCGATATGTTTAAGCTTTTTAATTGTTGTTCAGTTTCTTTACTTATAGAATTTTCTCCACCTATTAAGTATACTTTCTTAGCATCTAATCTCTGTATTTCAGATTTAGTTTTTGAATTTAAAGCTTCTTTTTGTGTCAATAATATTGGTGAATTTATAGCAGATGTAAAAGGAGTTGCTGCCAATGCATCTACTATCGAACCTCCATTTACTAAAACTACATTTTCTGAAGAATTAAAACCATTTTGACTAACTTTAATAGCAGTTTCATATCTATCACTTCCAATTAAAGATTCATTTGGAATACTCTCACTAGAAGACTTTTCTGTGACAGCTTTTATAGTAAAATTACATGGATAAAAGCTACTATCTCTATTTATATCAAAGAATTTTCCAGTGCTATCTATAATATAACTTTCACCTAAGTTAGCTTTTGCTTTAAATGTATCATATCCTGGTACATTTGACTCAGAGCCTATAGTGGACTCTCCATTTTTTGCTTCTATACTTACTACAATTGCACCTTTTCCTTTTGGTATATCAAAAGAATCAATTGGAACTGTTATGTATCCTGAATATTGGGCAGTACCTTCTTTTAATTTTTTCATATTATTTTCTTGAGGTATACTATTTATTACTGGAGCATAATACACTTCATATTTAGCTCCTATACTTTCAGTTAAGAACATTACAGATTTTAGAGTCTCATCACCTCTATTGAAATCAAATACATTTGCTGCTATTATTTTATTTGAGATTAAAGGAACAATGCTTGCATAGTCATGTTGATACATTTTCTCATCATTATTTGGTTTTTGACCTCCTTTGATTGAAAAATTATCTATATCAGACATAAGTGTCTTATCTTCATAAGATATCCAGAAATATCCATCCTCAGAATTATAATCTCCCCAACTATTTTTTATTAGCCAAGCACCATTTTTTGATGGTTTAATATTTGCATTAAAATTGTCTTTAGAATAGTTATCATCCCAGCCTACAATTGAAATAGCATGGTTGGTATTAAAACTTTTTGTTGGGCAATAATATGAATTTTGGTCCTCACTTTGATATTTAATATCTTCATAATAACCAGATGTTACTGCTCCAAATTGTAATATAGCATTTTTTGTAGAATTCATGTCATTACTTACACACACAGCATCTGTCACATTAAAAACAGTCGGTGCTGTATTCATATTAGTTGGTTTTGTCGCTCCTTGTGCTTTAGATACTTTGCCATTGTATGGAATCTCTTTTTCCAATTTAGGACCTGACCAAGATGTTAAATATCCCATAGCTTCATAATTTAAAGCACCATCCATGTCATTTACAGACCATCCATATTCGCCATCTGAAGCCCACCATCTTAAGTGTTCTTCTGATAAATCGTAGTCTCCATAATTATTTAATTTCAAGAAACTTTCTAAAGTTGCCATTGCAGCAAAATCCCAGCATATTCCTAAATTTTCTTGATTTTTTACTGATGTCATAAGACCTAATTTTCTAGGGTCATAAGATGTTGGAGCTGTTCTTCCTTTACTTTGAATTTGAGTACCTTCCAATTGATATGGATTTGGTATAATCCCATTATATTTTTCTGTACGTCCATTTTTAGCATCATTTAGATATTGTTTATAGTTTTCACTGTATTCTGCTTTTTTTACCTGATTCAATGTATTGCTATTGTCAGCTAATACAGGAATTGTTGATATTACTAAAATAGATATTAAAAATAGTGCAACAAACCTTGCCACTTTTTTTGAAGTAAATTTTTTCACGTTTTCTCCCCCTTGCTTCGAGCTAATTTTTAAAATTTTAATGTTATATATGGCTAAATATCAAATATTTACAAATATACAATCATTTAAATCAATTATACCAAAGTTTTCCTTTAGAAATAAACAAAATAAAATAAAAAACTGAACTTATTTAAGATAAATTCAGTTTTTTATTTTATTTTTTATATATTTTTATCTGAACCCTATTACAGCAGCTCCTAACGCTCCTATTATTTGAGTATCTTCTGCAATAAAAAATTTTTTACCCAGTATTTCTTCTATCATTTTTACTAGTTCTTTACTTTTTGCAAGCCCTCCAGTAAATGCAACTTCATCTATTACCTCGCCTCTTGCCAGCATAGATGTAGATTTATTTGCAATAGATTTTAGTATTCCTGCTGCTACCTCTCCAGTAGAAATATTTTGAGCTAGAAGACTTACAATTTCAGACTCAGCAAAAACTGTACACATACTAGATATATTAACTGGCTCATGGCCTTGAGCTAATGTATCAATACTTTCTATATCACTTCCTAAAAGATTAGAAGTAATCTCTAAAAATCGACCAGTTCCTGCAGCACATTTATCATTCATTATAAAATTAAATACATTTCCATCCCTATCTAAATTTATAACTTTACTATCTTGACCACCTACATCTAAAATTGTCCTTATGTTATTATTTAAAAAGTAAATACCTCTAGTATGACAAGTTATTTCTGTTACTTTCTTATCAACAAAATCCATTACGCCTCTTCCATACCCTGTACCTACCACTTTTTTTATATCTTTCTTATCAATTTCGCTACTTAATAACTCATAAACTTGTTTAGATGTACTTTTAGGGCTCCATCCAGTTGGTATAATTATTTTCTTAATAATTTTTTCACCATCGAATAATACACCTTTTGTTGCCACTGACCCTGAATCTACTCCTATACTAAACATAGTTCCTCCTACTTTTATTTATTCCTACAACATCTCCACAAACGCTTCAAATCTAGTTCTCAATTGTTCAGTATCTGATTTTGAGTAATCAGTCTCAAGAGACATAAATGGTTTATTTTTTTCTTTTGTAACAAACTCTCTTATTCTATAACTTTCTATATTAAATGTATGACAGGCTTGTAAAACTACATCTATTACAGCATCTATATTATATTCATCTATTATTCTATCTAATAATTCAATACGATTATCATTGTTCATCATACAAGAACACCCTATGTTTATATACTTTTGTGTCAAAGCGTCATATACATCTTCTATTTCTTCATCAACCAACAAATCGTTTGACCTAATTGCTCCACAAAGTTCATATGCTACAACTGATGCTCCTGCATCTTCTAAAGTTTTAACTATTTTTTCGCTTATCCCACCAATAGGAGAACCTGTTATTAGTATCCTTGGCTTATCTTTTTTAACTGGACATTCTCCTTTTTCATATCTTTCTTTCATATCATTTATAACTTTTCTTAAAGACTGCTTAAGTTCTGTACGGTCAAATTTAAAACCTGCTTGATATAAAACATTATGTAACTCAAGACCTGTAAGTGCAGATGGTTGTAATTTGCCAAGTGCATAGAACTCTTTTAAAAGTTCTCTTTCTTCATTTTTGTCTTTTATAGCAGCTCTTATATCATCTTCTGTTATAGTCACACCTAAAGATTTCTCAACCTCATCCTTTAATCTTATCATTTCATCTTTCCAAAGTTTATAAGCAAATTCTCCTTTTGAGGTATTTGGCAAATGCATTACATATGTTGGCTTAACTTTTGCAAGCTCTTCATACATTTTTTTCTTACCATCACAAGTAGTTTCCCCTATCAATAAATCAGAGAAATAGAAATATGGACAGGTATCTGTTATTGCATGTCCATAGCTTGATTTTATCAAAGGGCAAAGATTTCTTGGAAGTACTCTTTCTGCATCAGGTATTGGTTCTTCACTAACACCACATACACCTACTACAGTTGCTCCAGCTGCCATTGGAATTTCAACTGGAGTAAATGTACAGAAAACTCCAACCATCTTTTTACCGCTTTCCTTAAGTTCTTTTGCATTTATAAATCCTTTTTGTCTAGCCTCATTGAAGCTATCAAATTGTTTTGGCAAATTTGTCATGAAAATATTCCTCCCACTTACTTCTCTTCATAATTCAATTTGTATTTTAAACAATAAAAACTAAATATTTCCATTAAAATACAAACCTCTACATTAGATTCTATCATGCTTTAGCTTTTATCCATAATTGTTTTTATCAATACAAAATCAAATGTATATAGATATATTGTATAACTAATTTTTATGTTATAACTTCTCTTATAACTTTTATAACTTAAGCTCCCTAATCCTCAATCTATAAGCAGACACAGTAGTTTCACATAATTTATCAATTAATTTTCCATTTACATAAAATCCTACAAATACTCCTATTCCAGGCATTAGTTGCAAAAACTTAGCTAAATCTAAATAATCTCTATACTCTTGTTGAAATGTTCTCCAATTAAAATCATTGATGTCTTCTGGTAGACTCTTTACATATTCATCCCAATTATTCATCAATTTAAAAGTTTCATTTATATGCTGTTGACTAGAAAAAGCCAGTTGTAATATATTTAATATATAAATCCTTTCTCTGTAGTCTTTAACATCATATCCATATATTGAAGCTACATCATATAAAAATTTCACTTTAATACCTAAGAGCAAAGGAAAATCGGATAAACCTAAGAGAATTCCTCCTGCCCCTGTTCCTGCTCCTTCAATCATTGCTGTAGTCTTGTAAGTTTTGGCTTTTTCTAAAACTAATTTTTCTCTTTCTTCTAATGACATATTTCTAAGTGGTGGCTTTGTAGCATATTTATATCCAAACAATACGGTTTTTGTCATCACTTTTATAGAAGAAGTAATTATTTCATGGTATTTATCTGGCAATACTCCATTAAATTTATTCTGTATTCCCTTTGATGCTTTGTCAAATATAGATGGTTTCTTTAATATATTTTTCTTCCATTCTTCAAGTTCCTTTTTGGCTAATTTAATATAAGTAACGTCTTCATAACATTTCACATTTTTTCTCCTACTCTAATGTATTATTGTTGATTTAATTAATTAGATTTAAAGTTTAAATAGTTTAATCTATTAAATTAAACTATTCAAGTACTTTTTAGTTTCTTTATCTGCAAAACTCGCTTCTACTGTATTTCTATAAATTATTTTATAGTCTTCTAATCCTAATTTAAAAGTATCAAATATAACATTTAGTTCCGAATTCAAACTTATATCTGATACAGTTCTATTATCAGTATTTATACTTACATGTAAATTATCTTTGTAAAAATTATAAAATGGATGTGTTTTATAAGAATCTACTGTCTTAGTTTGTACATTACTAGTTGGGCATAACTCAAGCAATATTTTTTTATCTCTAACTAAATTATAGGCATTTTTATGTTCATTAATTTTTACACCATGACCAATCCTATCAGCTTTTAAAATATTTATAGCTTCTAATACATTTTCTCCACTTGCGGCTTCTCCTGCATGTACTGTAATTTTATATCCATATTCTCTTGCTAATTTAAAAGTATCTTCATATTCTTTGCAAAATCCCTCTTTCTCTGGACCACATAAGTCTACTGCTACAACACCTTTATTTACAAATGATTTTCCTTCTTCAATTACTAATAATGCCTCTTTTGAAGTCATTGTTCTCATACAACCTAATATTAAATTACCTTTTATATCATAAATACTTTCGGCTTCTCTAATTCCTTCAATTATACCCTCAATTATACTTTTAATACTCATACCTTTTTGGGTATGAAGTAATGGTGCAAATCTAATTTCAATATATTTTACATTTTCTCTACTTGCATCTTCCAAAAGTTCAAAAGCAATTCTTTTTAAATTTTCTTTAGATTGCATTACTTTTAAAGGCAAATCAAATTTTTCTAGATATTCATCAAGCGAAGTACAATTAAAAGAAACTTTTGCTAATTTTTTTATTTCATCAATATTATTTGAAGGTAAGTCTATTTTCTCTTTAATAGCTATATCAAGCATAGTTTCTACTCTAACACTTCCATCCAAATGGCAATGTAAATCTATCTTAGGTAAATTTTCAAACATTTTATCCTCCTACTATACTTATAAATAATATTCTCAACAGATTTTTAAGTCTTATTTCTATTATATCAATATACTACAGTTTTTCATGCTAAAAAAAGTTACAACTCATTAAAATATTTTAATTTAATTTATGATTATCTAATTATATCTACTGACTTTTTTTAATATACATTTATTAATATACATTTGATAATAAAATTCCAATACATAAGAATTTAAGTTATACAATTAAAACTTTGAATTACAAAGGAGGATTTATTTTGCTTACCTTAACTTTTGATATGGTACAAACCTTGACACTATCTATATTATTTTTTTTAATTGGTAATTTGTTAAAGAATAAAATTAGCTTTTTAAACAATTTCTGTATACCTGCACCAGTAATAGGAGGTCTATTATTTTGTTTTCTAAATTTATTTCTTAAATATTTTAATATGGTAGATATATCTGTAAGTGAGAACTTAATGCCAAATTTTATAACTTTCTTTTTTACGACAATAGGACTTGAAATAAGCATAAATCTTATAAAAAAGGGTGGTAGTGTATTATTTAGATATTGGATTTTGTGTGGAGTATTGGCATTTTGCCAAAATATCTTAGCTATTACAATATCAAAGATTATAAAACTTGAACCTCTCTTAGGTCTTATGTGTGGCAATGTATCTATGGAAGGTGGTCATGGTTATTCTGCTGCATTTGGACTTACAATAGAAAAGCTTGGTATAGATGGAGCAGTTGGAGTTGGTCTATCTGCTGCAACAATAGGTCTTATTATGGGTGGTATATTGGGATGTCCTGTAGCTAGATTCCTAATAAATAGATATAAATTAAAACCGTCATCAAATATAGACTTATCGAGTCCTAAGTATAATAGAAATCTAAAGGGATTAGGAAATAAGTTTTTTAGAAATAAGAATAGAATAAAAAACAATGATTTCTCTAACCCAATAACACCTACTGTATTTTTGGAACAAGTTCTTCTCATATTTATTTGTATAAATACAGGAGAAATCATAAGTAGAACCTTCTATATAATATTTAATATCTTATTACCTTCTGTTGTAACTTGTATGTTTTCGGCTGTTATTTTTAGAAATTTAAATGATAAGATAAGTATACTAGAATTAAATTTTAAACTTATAGACTTTTTAAAAGAACTTTCATTAGGAATTTTTTTAACTTTATCGCTTATGAATATAGATTTATTTGAATTATCTACATTATTACCTCCTATTCTCTTAATAGTAACTTTCCAAGTAATCTTTATAATCCTATTTTCAATATTTATTTGCTTTAGAGTACTTGGAAAAGATTTTGATTCTACCATCATAATAAGTGGTTTAATTGGACATGGAATAGGTGCTACTCCAAACGCTTTAGCAAATATGAGCTCTTTGACACAAAAATATGGAGATTCCCCAAAAGCCTTTTTAGTCGTACCATTAGTAAGTGGTTTTTTGCTAGATGCTATTAGTATCCCATGTATACTATTTTTTATAAACATACTAACTTAATATGTTTATTTTTTTGTTATATATTGACAATTTGCTCTTTTTATTATATATTATAAATATAAAGTTTGATAATGATTTTCATTAGGAGGTGTTAATAATGACTGTTTACAACTTGAAACTTGGACAAAAGGGAATTATAGACAATGTAGCTGGAAATGAAAAACTTATGAAGAGACTTCTAGCCTTAGGATTAATAGATGGCACTGAGGTTGAAGTGAAAAAGATAGCTCCTCTTAATGACCCTATAATAATTAGATTTAGAGGATTTGACTTAGCTATTAGAAAATCTGATGCAAAAAATATAAATTTAAAAAATAATTAATATATAATAAAAAAGAGATTTTAAAATCTCTTTTTTTGTTTATGTATAGATAAATTTGAGTAAGTATTTAAACATTATATACTATGTAAAAGTCATCAATATAGACTTATAAATAATAGTTATAAAATATCAACTATTTTTATAAATAAACTATTTAAACTAGTCTGAAAATATTTGTTGGCGTAGTCTAGAAACAGGTATTCTATCTCCACTTTCCATAACTGCATTACCATTTTCATATCCATATACAGATTGTAAATTTATTATATAGCTACGATGACATCTAAAAAAATTTGTTGGTAAACTTCTCTCTAAATTTTCAATAGTATCATAATAATCTATAGTCTCTTTCTTTAAATGAACATAAATTTTTCTTTTTATAACTTCACAATATAAAATATCAGCAATTTTTAATCTCCAATATGAATAGCCTTTTTGTATTGTGATATAATTACTTTCATTATTTTCAAGTTTTATAACTATTCTATCCAAAATTTCATATAGTTTCTCATTAGAGAGAGGTTTTATCAAATAATTTATAGCATCTACTTCAAAAGCATCAAATACAAACTCATTTAAAACTGTAACGAAAATTATAAAGCAATCATTACCATATGACCTTAATTTTCTAGCTGCCTGCATTCCGTTAATCTCTTCCATCTGTATATCTAAAAATATAATATTAAACTTTTCATGATTGCATAATAAATCTTCTGCTCTATCAAAAAGCTCTATATTATATGATAAATTATTCTGCTTCATATATAATTCTATATTTTCTTTTAAATGATTTAGCATATATGATTCGTCATCACAAATGGCAATTGAAATCAATATGTACACCTTCTTTCTTGTCATTATTCTAATTATTATATAAAGTTAATTTTTTCTATTCAATCAATCTGTTCTAATATGTTGAATATTTGTTCCAAAATGTAATAATCTCACTTTTCATAGTATATCTAATTTAAATTTGTGTATCAATATTATAATAAATTAATTTATTATTTTATAAATTTAATTTAAAAATGTACAAATAGTATTCAATCTTTCAAATTTATCTAATAAAAAAAGATATCGTAAAATAATTTTAAAAAACTATTTTTCGATACCCTTTTTAATTTCAGTCTTGTGTTATATTTTTATTATTCAAATACTGTTTGGTCTTCTATATCTTCTGTTAGTGCATTTAAAGCTTTCAAAACTATGTTCTTTCTAATTTTTTTACTTTCTTCTTCTCCTAAAATAGGATTTCCAAGTGGATATGGTATTCCTACTGCTGGAACAATTCTATTAGCTCCTATTGTAAGTGATATTGGTACTACTGTACAAATATGAACAACTGCTATGCCAGCTCTTTCAATCTCTTTTACCATCGTTGCTCCACAACGAGTACAAGTACCTCATGTAGAAGTTAAAATTACAGCATCTACATTGTCTTCTAACAATTGCTTAGAAAATTCTTCTCCAAATCTTTTAGAATTACCAACACTTGTTCCTGTTCCTGTAGTAGTTATAAAATAATTTGCTAATTCTCCAATTACACTTTCTTTTTCAAGCTCTCTAACTACATCTAGTGGTACAACCAAATTTGGATTTTCAAGTACATACGCTCTATCATAACCTCCATGTATAGTTGTAAATTCTTTATTTGACATAGAATCCATATCTGTTAAATCGTAAATTCCATATTTAGTAGCACTTGAAGACTCAATTTTATCTGGATTCTCAATTGGAACTATCCCTCCAGAAGTTACTAGTGCAAGTTTTATCTTAGATAAATCTTTAATAGGCTTCATAGGTGTAACTCTATCAAATTCAGGCATTGGATACTCAGTTTCAAAGTTTTCTCCTTTCATCTTCTTAACCAACATATCAATTGCTCTTTCAGAGCCTCTAAGTTCATGGAAGAAATTTTTTCTTATTCCTCTCATTATATATCCTTCTTCTTCAGGAGACCCTATTTCCTCACCTCTAACCAATTTAAGACCTAGTTTTGTCATTATTGGAACTACCTTTCTAAGACTTGCCGCTGAATTTCCTGTAGATATTATATGCAAATCCAACTTGAACATATCTACACCTGGATTTTCTTTATACATTCCTGTAACTACAGGAATATTTAGCTCCTCTTCAACTGCCTTACAAATAGTTCCACAAGCTACTCCATATCTACCTGCATTAAATGCTGGTCCTGCAATAAATAAATCAGGACTTTCTTCTTTTATCATTTTTAAAAGTTCTTGAGTTGCACTATCAATATTTTCACCAAAATGCGTATCTCCACAAATTACAGTTGAAATTATCTCTGCATCATCATTAAATTGACTCTGAAATGCTATTCCAGGTCCTACTGCCCCAGCTTTTTTCTCTGGCGGAATATCTGCTTTTTCCTCTCCTCCTATTCCAGCAAAGAAATTGTTTATATAATGAACCACTCTGATTTTACTCATCTCTTAATCCTCCAAATCACTTTATAGTTATTACATTAATTAGACCAATGATTACACTAACAAAACTTTATATTCAAATATTTATTTAATAATATCTTGCTGTCAAATGATTATAACCATTTGCTATAGTTGATGCTATTATAATTTGTAGTTCTGCGTCCATACTTCCATCATCATTTAAGCATCCTTTATACCCTCCTATCATCATCTCAACATAATCTAAAGTTCCTATAATTTTTTCCATTGCTGGGAAATGAACCACTAGGTTTCCTTGACCACAAGAAACAACTGCATCTGCTTCTTTAGTAGCATCTGCTATAGATTGACTCTTACCATCTTTTCCAGGAAACTCATCTGTTATCAAAACTACACTTGCTCCAACTTCACTACATTTTCTACAATTCATCATTAGGTCAGTATCTGGATTTCCGTAACCTTCTTCTGTCACCAAAACTCCATCAACTCCTAAAAATTCTATTAATTTGGCTACCATATCAGAGCTTCTCTCTTTATCTACCAAGAATACGTTTTCATTAGTCAAAATAACACCTATAAAGTTTAAATCTTTTCCATGTCTTTTATATAAGTCATGTATAACTGGATTATTTAAATGATGGAATGTCGTAACCTTATCACATGGTGCTACACAGTTTCCAGATATTATAGCTCCATCCATTATTTCAGTTGGGTACATAAATGTGGGAACTATTTGTTTAGCATCTACTCCATAATAATAAGTATCATGTAAAAGTCCTTGTGATTGTAACATGTGAACATATGCTACTGTTGGTAGGTCTGGATATTCTTTTACTTGTTTTAATAATGGCTTTGTCTCATATACAATTACTTCATCTGGCTCAACTTCTCGTCCTGCTTCACCTACATATGCACCTATTTTTAATCCAGCAATTCTAGCTGCTTCCTCATAATCATGAGTATCTATACCATCCTTTGCTTTTATAACAAGACATATATTATTTGTTTTTGAAAAAGGTGTATATTTAGCAGTAGGACCACTCATATCAATTACACCTTCTTGAAATCCAACGATATTTCCACAAGTTACAACACAAGCTCCTAAAAGTACATGAGTTCTTCCACTTCCTACTGTCTTCACTTTATTTATAATTCCAGGAAATATTTTGCTTTCATCTCCAATTTTAACTCTAGGTTCTATTACATCTTTAACTGGAGCTATTCTTATTGATTCGCCAGGTCTTGCAAGTTCAACATTTACACTTACAATCCTTTCATCTTCTAATGCTATACTTTCTATTTCCTTGCTATTCACATATAGTACTCCATCTTTTACTTCTGTCTTTTCTCCAAATTCAACATTTTTTATAAATATATTCCCTAGCTCTAGCTTCATATGAAAATCCCCCTTAATATATTTAATCGCAATTAAAAGTATTTATTATTACGTTTATTAATATATAAAGCATTTTCTATGCCAATTATTTAAAATACATATTCTATATATTAATATCATAGAAATTTTCATTTTTAATTTACATCAGTATTGAATTTACCAATAATTATTGTAAATTCTAATTTTTAAAATTATAATAAAAAAAGATAAACAGATTTTTTCTGCTTATCTTTTAATAAACTTTGAGAAGTTTTTTTCTCACTCAATGAGAAATTTTTTTCTTACCTAATATTATATTCTGATATTTTGTTAGTTAATTGTCTTCTACTAATCTCCAATTTTTTAGCTGTATTTGAAATATTGTTTCCACATAAAGATAAAGCCTTTTCAATATACTCACATTCAAACTCTTTTCTTATTTCTCTTAAGGGTCTAATACTTATTTTATCATCTATATGCACATTATTTGATATTAAATTTAAATTATCTTTTGATAAATTACCTTCTTCACTTAAAACTACAAATCTATTTATTATATTTTTTAATTCTCTTATATTTCCTGGATAATTATAATTTAATAAAAAGTCCATCACTTCCTTGTCGATTGAATGTACCTTTTTATCATGTTCAATTTGATACTTGTTTAAGAAAAATTCTATAAGTGTACTTAGGTCTTCCCTTCTTTTTCTTAGTGGTGGTATAGTTATTGTTATTGTACTTATTCTATAAAAAAAATCTTCTCTTATATTTCCATTTGATATTTCTACTTTTGGTTCTTTATTCATCGCACAAATTAATCTAAAGTCAACTTTAATGGATTTATTACTTCCTATCCTCTCTATAGATTTCTCTTCAAGTGTCCTTAGAAGCTTTACCTGAACATTTAAAGGTATATCTCCTATTTCGTCCAAAAATAAAGTTCCTTTATTTGAAAGTTCAAATCTACCTTTTCTACTATCTACTGCTCCTGTAAAAGAACCTTTTTCATGTCCAAATAACTCTGACTCTAATAAATTTTCTGAAAAAGAGCAACAATTTACAGGAACAAATATCTCATTCTTTCTTGGACTTATACTATGTATATATCTAGCTAGTATATCTTTCCCTACACCAGATTCACCCAAAATTAATATATTAACATCTTTACAAGCAGCTTTTTCTGCTATTTTTATAACATCATTAAAATCTCTATTTTGGGATTCTAGAGTAAAATCTAAATTATTCTTTTGTGCAGAAACTGATGACTTCACTATCTTTACCTTTTCAATTTCTTCTAATAAATTTTCAATAGGATTACTTTTTATAAAATAAGATAAAGCTCCTCTTTTCATAGCATCAACTGCATTTTCAATACTTCCATATCCTGTAACTAATATAACTTCTATATTTTTATTAATAGATTTAATCTCATCTAATAACTGTACTCCGTCCATATTTTTCATCATAACATCAGATAAAATCAAATCATAATTCCTATCTTTTTTGATGATATTTACAGCTTCTTCTCCACTTAGTGCTATATTTACAACATAGCCATTCTTTTGTAGAATTTTTTTCATTACTGTTCCATACTCTAGCTCATCATCAACTACTAGTATTTTCATTATATAGTCACCTCTTTATTTAGTGGAATTTTTATATGAAAACAAGTTCCAATCCCCAATTTACTTTCAACACTTATATCACCATTATTCTTCTTAATCTCGTTATAAGTGATATATAAACCTAAACCAGTCCCTTCACCTATTGGTTTTGTAGTATAGAAAGGATTAAATATATCCTTTAGAGCATCTTCCTTTATGCCTTCTCCATTATCTTTAAAATCTATAAACAAACTATGGCTTTCTACATAGCAATTTATAATAATTTTTCCATTCTCATGTATTGCATCTACTGCATTAGAAATTAAATTTATAAATACATGTTTTAATGATTCTCCATTTATGTAGCATATTAAATTAATATCACAATCGATTTTTATTTCAACATTCTTTAATTGTAATATTTTATATTGAAGTTTCACTATATTTTCAATGAAATTTCTTATATTTATATGTTCTAAATTATCATCCGATATTCTCGCAAAATTTAACAAATTAGTTATAATGTTACTTGCTCTGTCTACATTGCTTTCTATTGATTTTACACAATCATGTACTTCTTCTACTGTAACATTATCTTTTAAAAGATAGCAATTATTTCTTATTATTCCCAAAGGATTTCTTATCTCATGTGCTACTCCAGAAGCTAATTGTCCTATAGATATCATTTTATTTTCCCTAAGTAATTTTGCCTCTACTATTTTATCATTCGTTATGTCTTTAATAAGAACCACTATATACTCAGTATTATTTTTTTTATACTCTACAGGAAAAGTATTTATCTTTAAAATCTTATTGTGTATTTCTACTTCACTAGTTTTACTTATATTTTCAGAAAATGTATTTTCAATAATACCTTTTATTATGCTAATCAAATCTTCTATTTTATAACTCATTTCACTTATAAAATCATACAGTATTTTGTTCGATTCTACTATGTTGTAATTTTCATCTACAAGCATTATTATATCTGTTATGCTATTAAAAGTTGCCTCTAAAGCTTTTTTATTTTCTATTACTTCTTCTGTTTTTCTTTTTATTTCTACCTTTAACAAGTATGTATAACTATAAAAAATATAAATTGATATTAAAATTATGCCTATAAAAATATAAATACTTGGTACAATTCCTCTCTCATATAATATATCATCAACTTCATTATATGTGGAATACCATTTTTTCTTTAAGTCTTTATATACTCCATTTTTCTGAAGTTTAAAAATCCCCTTATTTAATATACTGACCAGTTCTCTATATTGTTTAGGTACAGCAAGAACTGCCTTTTTAGTATAGATAGGATTACTTAAAATATTGTATTTATTTGAAAGTCCATAATTATTTATATAATACCGTAGTACTGGCTCATCACCAACAACTGCATCTACTCTTCCTAACATCAAATGTTTGACCCCAGTCTTTATATCTGGAGTCAATACAATATTTATGTCTTCAACTTGTTGCTTTAAAAAATTTATAGAATAATCTCCTTCTGGAATTGCCACTGTTTTTCCATTTAAATCCATGTAACTATTTATATCTTGAGATTTTTTATCTTTTAATATATTTGCACTCAAAGTATATATTGGGTCAGTAAATATAAATTTACTTTCCCTTTCTTTTGATGGAATTAAATCAAAAAACTTTATACTATCATCTATTGAATTTATAAAAGATTCTTTCCACCATGTATTTGGTTTAAAATAAAAATCTCTACCAATTTGAATTGACAGAGAATTCATTAAATCAACAATAATTCCCTTATACTGTCCATCTTCTTTACCTTTATATCTCAAAGGAGGGGAACTTTGGTCGGAGCTATAAACCAAATTCTTATGTTTTTCTAGCCATTTTTTTTCGTCTTCTGTAAATGGAAGTGATTTCTTAATATATTCAAATACATTTAGATTATACTCCATATTTACATACATATTTGTAAGTGAAAACACCACTAAAAAAGAGTAAATAATACCTATAATAACTATCTTTTTTTTATTCACTTTAAAACTCCAATCTTCTTTTTTACTATAATAAATTCAATATTTAATAACAAAATCCTACTTTTTTCATTAAATATTTATATTTATTGTAAAATTAATTGAATAGATGTTGAAATTGTAGTCATTACTATTCCTATCAGTGCTTCATATGGAATTAATTTAAATCTTTCTCCTATATCCATATTTATACTACTTGCACTGGTATGAAACAATGAACCATGTGGTAACTGCTCAAACACACTAGAACCAGCATTGATTATTGATGCACCTGAAACTGGCGATAGACCACCATTTAATATGGCATCAGAAAAAGTAGATGATGCTATAGTGGCACCAGCTGTTGATGATGCTGTTGCCAATGACATAAGTATGCCTGAAATTGGTGCTAATAAAAATTGTGGCATATTTAAAAATTGTAGGATACTTATTGTACTCTGTTGTAATTCAGACATCTGTATAATTCCTGCAATAGTCCCTGTTCCAAGTAATAATATACATACTCCTTGCATCTTAGATAATCCAAAAGCCAAATATTCTCTTGAATTGTTCAGATTCCCTGTGGCAATTAGAGTTACCATTCCTCCTATTGGAAGAGCTATCATTGGGTCTATAACTATAGGAGATACACTCCCCAAAAACAACAATAATATAGCTATAATTGGACCACATAATGATTTAAATAAACTTGGTAAATCATCTCTTTGCTCTAAGATTTCATATGATTCTATTTTATTCCCTCTCTTTATTAATATACTAGCTAAGATAACTGTAGTCACAACTCCAACGATTGCTGGAATTATATTAGAAATCATAACACTAGATAGGTTGACTGAAAAATTTCCTGCCACTGCTATAGTATTTGGATTTGGTGATACTATATTACCTGCTTTACCTCCTCCTAACATGGCTAATAGTATTGATAATTTAGAATAATTTAATTTTCTACCTATATATAATCCTATAGGTGCTACAGTTATTATAGATACATCCAAATTTACTCCTACCCCAGCAAGTACCATGGTTGAAATAGCAATTGAAAGCAAAGCTCTCTTTTCACCAAATATTTTTACAATCTGTTCTGATATCTTATCTACTGCCCCTGTTTTTATTAGACTTCCAGCTAATACACCTGATGCCAAAGCTCTAAAAATTGATGGTGAGATGTTCATAGCTCCAGTTGCCATAAAATCTACAGTTTGTGTTATATTTGCTCCTCCAACTAATCCTCCAATAAATGCTCCTAACATTAAACTATATACAGCTTGAAATTTTTTTATAATTAAAATAATTGCTACTAATAAGCCAAATATAGCTCCAAAAGTTGTTATTTGCATAATATCCCCTCCTATCATAAGTTAATTATTTTTTACTTAATTTAATTTTATTTAAATATATTTTAAGTATTCTGTATTCACTTGTCAATTATATTTTAATTTATTCAATTATATTGAACATTATTTTTTCAAATTTTTATTCTATGTGTTATAATAACTTCATACTATATAATCTTTTTACTTGATTATTTTAAGTTAATATTTTTAAAATGAAAAAGAGAGGATATTCATATGAATGATTTAAATTTAGGAGAAAAAATAGCTGAAGTTCGAAAAAAACAAAACTTAAGTATTCGAGATTTAGCAAAACTAGCTGATGTTACGCCATCATTATTGAGCCAAATAGAAAGAGGTCTTGCTAATCCATCTGTAAATTCATTAAAATCTATAGCCTCTTCTCTAAACGTTCCTTTATTTACATTTTTTGTATCTGAGGTAGATAAAAAAAGCTTGATAGTAAGACATGATAGTAGAAAAAAAGTTATTTTACCTGGAAGCAAAGATGTTGTATATGAAATTTTAATTCCAGACTCTAGTGGTAATTTAGAATTTGCAATTATGGATTTAGCTCCAAACACTTCTTCTTGTATTGATAGAATTACTCATAATGGTGACGAAATCGCATATGTTCTAGAGGGAGAAATTAAACTTTTTATGGATGATGATGAATTTACTTTATTCAAAGGGGATAGTGTGAAGGTTCCTTTAGGAACAAAACATAAATGGCAAAATGATTCAAATAGTGAAAGCAAAGTAATTTTTGCAGTCATCTTATAAAGGAATAAATCCTATGAAAACATATAAATTTATATTTTTTGATGCAGATGACACTTTATTTGATTTTAAGAAGAGTGAATCACATGCTTTTAAGTATATAAAAATATAAGTGATAAGCTTTGGTTTGACCTTGAAAAAAATATTATAACTTTGAATGAACTTAAATTGCTTAGATTTGAACTTTTTGCAAATGAAATGAAATTAGATGTTGACTCTAGAACTCTTAGTAAAATGTACTTAAATTTTTTAGGTGAATGTACCTTTTTAATTCCAGGTGCAATCGATATATTGCCATATCTTAAAGAAAAATATACAATCATTATAATAACAAATGGAATTTCTGAAGTTCAAAAGAAAAGACTTGAAAAGTCAAAAATAAAAGAATATATTGATGGAATAGTTGTATCTGAAGAATTAAAAATATCAAAACCAAATCCTGAAATATTTAAATATGCGCTCAAAAAGTTTAAATGCCATAATAAATCTTCTGCTTTGATGATTGGTGATAGCTTAACATCAGACATCTTAGGTGGAATAAATTCAGAAATAGATACTTGTTGGTTAAATTCTAATAACATCATAAATCACACTAATCATATACCAACTTATGAAATAAATACTCTTCTTGAATTGAAGAAACTATTATAACTTGTAACTCTGTGCATATTAAATAGAATATTATTTTGCAATAATTTTTTTAGTTTATAAATATCAGAACTAAAAAAATTATTGCAATTGACACACAAAACAAATTTTAATCGTAAAAACTAGCTAAAAACATTTTTTAGGACATTTATTGCATCTTGATTCTAAATTTTCTTCGTCCCCCATTAAAACAAGCATTGCAACGCTCTTTATGGGTGATAGTTGATGATAATCATTGATTTCTATTTCTACACTTTTATATTTATTTTTTATATAGTTGTAAATATCCTTTTGTTTCTCTACTTCAAAATCTTTATCTCCTGGATATATTTCATATGATATGTTGAGATTACTATATTTTTCTTTCAAGCACATTTTTATTTTCTCATTAATACAGTCTAAACATACTACGCCTATTTTGTCCAAAGCTAATCCTGCCATCATATTGCAATTTTCCATATAATCATTCATCTTGATGTCAATTTTATCTCCTATTGTGTATAATATAGCAAATGCTTTTTTACACTCTTTAGGCATTTTATCAACATCAACCTCACTTATATATACCTTGATATCTAAAATATCAGTTATATTTTTTATTTCTCTTTCAACTGTTTCACTAATTGTATCTGGAGCTTTTCTATTTCCATACCCCAAAAACTTTAACACAATATTCTTGTCTATAAAAATATCTTCTAAATTTACAGATTCTAAAAAAGATTTATTTTCATTACTATTACAATTCATTAATATCAATCCTATCTAGTTCTTTATAACTAATTCTTCCTGCTTTTATAGCTGCTTGTAAATTTTCTACTGGAGTAGTATTTAAACAGTTACATCCAAAGTCACATAAGAAATTGTCATATCCTCTCATCTTCTTTAATAGCTTTAGCGTCTCTCTTCTAATTTTATCTGGGTTAGAGCGTCCAAGAAGTTTTATTGGGTCTAAGTTACCAATCAACACTATATCTCTAGGAATCATTGGTGCAATTTCTTCATAATCTAAAATTTGGTCTAAACTTACTGCATCTATATTACAATTTAACATATTATCTAATAATTCTCTGGTATCTCCACATATATGCATACCTTTCCAACAATCAAGTTCGTCATAGATTTTATTTAAATTTTTTACTATATATTCATCAAATCTATCTTTACTTAAGGTTACTGATGTTGGTTCTGCTATTGAAATATATTTTGCTCCTGCTTTATTTGCAGCTACAGCATATCTTCTTACCAATTCAGTTGTAAATTCTAATAACTCCTCCACAAATTTTTTATCAGTTATTATACACCTCAAAAGTTGTGTGGCTCCAGCTAATTGACCTGCAAGTGTAAATGGACCTTGTATAGATTCATATAGTGGTTTTTTTATACTTTTTGATATAAGTGATAAGCTTTCTATATTGAGTGGCATACGTCCACTGGTATAAGGGTCTGGAACATCTAATTTTCTTAATTTTTCCCTGTCAGTTATAGTATGAGTTAATACACTTGGGAAATCATAATCTGGTCTCAATGTCTCTAAACCCAGAGTTTCACAAAATGTAATCCCATCACAGAATGAGTATATAAAGTCTGATTCAAAATACTCGTCCATAGTTTTTGCTAATTCTAATTGTATATCTACACTATCATACACTTCATATGCCTTTTTATTTATTAAAAATAATCCATTTGTGCCCATATCAGGCAGGAAAAAACCTCTATCTTCACTATTTATATATTGAAGTAAAGTCATATCTGAAAACATTTAAACTTCACCTCCTACAAGTTTGTCTATTAATTTAACTGCTTTTGGAGCATTTGAACTGTATCCATCTGCTCCTATTTCTTCTGCAAACTCCATACTTACAGGACCTCCACCAATTATTACTTTTGGTCTTTTATCTATCTTAATCCTATTAAGCTCATCTATAACTGATTTCATATTATAGCAATAGGTAAGAGTTTGATGCTATCTCCGTCTTTTCCCCTGCTCCACACCGTACGTGAAACTTTCATTTCATACGGCGTTCCATCAATTTTTCATCACTCAAATTAATTCATTTCCAATTATTTTACGATATTTATTCACTTTCTTAATCTCTTGATTCATTAAACCTAATTTTTCTAAATAAAATTGTATTGTTTCTGGTTTTATTGCATGTATAAGTTTATGTATATAAGGTGTTACAAGAATTAAGTTTTTATAATTATCATTACCACCTAGATTTAAAGGTACAACATGGTGAACTTCCATATTTTCATCTAGTGGAAATCCACTTATTTGACACAATCCTAATTGTGATGAGTACCTTGATAATCGGTTATCATTATATTCAACACTTCTGTTAGATACAGGGTTGTGTGTTAAGTATGCCATTAAATTTCTATCTATGTAACCTAGTTTAGCATGTATAAAATTCCGTCCCTCTGCTGTGTAGTTCGTTATAGATTGCTTAAACATGTAAGGGGGAAAGGTTTTAATTCCTGTTAATGGATAGACTGCTTGTTTTAATACAAAGAGTTCTTTACCTTTGTAATCTCCATATTTATTTATATATTCATAAGACTTTATACCTGTTTTAGATTTAAGTTGATTCAAGCGATTTTTAAAACTAAAAGAAAGACTATATCTTATTCTATCAAAATCTCTATATACATCACTAGCTATTTTGTAGTAATTATGAGAACCAGCAATAATTTTATTCAACAAATATACATTTTTGTTAGTTGGATATTGTTTTAGTATTATTAATTGATTCTTTATATTACTAATAACCTGTGATTTTGCTTTATCTGTCATACTTGTATAAACAACATATTTATTGTTTTTCTTAATAGCCCTTATGTTAAACCCTAGAAATTCCGAGTTTGAACGTCTAACATCTGTTATCTTGGATTTTTCCTCACTTATTTCAAGTCCTAATCTTTCTTTTAACCAATTATTGGTTGCTGTAAAAGTTCTGTTTGCATGATTGAAATTTTTACATAAGATTTTGAAGTCATCAGCATATCTTACTATATACATTTCTTTTAGGTTAGTTCTTCTTAATGCTCGGTATTGATTACTTAACGTTGAATACTTATGTTGTTTTGATTCATATGTTTGCCATTGGTTACTAATCCACCAATCTAATTCATTAAGAACAATATTTGATAATAATGGAGATAATATCCCACCTTGAGGTACTCCTTTAGTTGGTATACCTATTCCTTCAACTTCTGCTTTTAGCATTGCACTGATAATGCTTATAACCTTTTTATCTCTTATTCCTATTGACCACATTTGTTTTAACAACTTACTGTGGTTGACATTATCAAAGAAACCTTTTATGTCTATATCTATTACATAATATAAATGGTCTAAATTTATATTTTTGTTAGTGTAAGCTATTGCATGTTCTGTGCTTCTATTAGGTCTAAAACCATAACTATGTGGATGAAACTTTGCTTCACATATTGGTTCTAGAACTTGCTTGATACATTGTTGAATGAGTCTATCTTCTATACAAGGTATTCCTAGAGGTCTCATTTTCCCATTAGCTTTTGGAATTTCAACTCTACGGACTTTTTGGGGTCTGTAGTTTTCTAGTCTTCTCTTTATATATTGAAGATATTCCTCAGTAGGTTTTTCCTTCCAGTATTTAATATTATGTCTATTAGTCCCTGGTGTTCTGCTTCCTGCATTAGTTTTAATATTTCTAAACGCTAGTAGAATATTTTCATCACTGCAAATAATATTGTATAGATTTTTGAATTTGCTTCCTGCCTTACTTTGCTTATACAAGTTATCGAATATGTGTTGCATATTGTAATACTCATTATATCTTAGTGTATCTTTCTTTAAAGGTTTTAAATCCTTATTAATTATAGCTTTCGTATCTGTATTATACATTGATTAGGTCGATTATCTCCTTTATATATATTTGTAAGGAATATAATCTTTCTTAGTCTTACGTTGAACCCTAATGAATTTAAATTAATTTGATATTTTTGAATAGTTGACTTGAGCCTATCCCTCCACCACTTATTATCATGGTTTCTTAGGTACTGTGGCTCTACTCTCATTGGTATGAATTTAGGTTATATTGTTTTATGTTTATTAAATTTAAACCGAAATATAGAATATTTTCCGTATTAATTTATTATATTACAAACATAATATTAAATTAGATTTGGTTATTTATAGATTTATTATATGACTGAAATTTAATATAGAGTAAATATTAGGATGTCGGGATTTCGTGGGCAATTTATTGATTGTTATCTATCTCATTACCTATGCGTTGCACCTTTTAAATATATTTTAGTGATAACTATATTTAACTTGGCTCAATGTTGTCCAATTTTGAGATTGGAGTTTCTTTGAGTTAACCCGATTTTCATTCATTAATTACTTAATGATGGGACAATAATATTTTATCCTGACCAAAAATTTTCGTTAACGTTTCAGTGAAAGGTTGGGTTGGTTCGTAATTTCCTAATTGTACAGTATGTGTGTCCATAACTCTACTAAGCATTCTACCAACTCCTTGTCCTTCATTCGTAATTTTACCACTACTCATTAGGTCGTTTTGGAAATTCAAATTGTGTTATCATATGGCTTTTTATCCATATTTCTATACATTACTGTATAGTTCAGCATACATCATCATCCTAATATTTATCATTTACATTATATCATAGACCATTAAATCGGTCTATGATTTTTTTTTGTCTGAATTTTACATATTAGGATGGTTTTCTATATCAAATCTATTTATATTACAACTTTTCCCTAAAAATGTTTCATAGGTTGTCAAAAACCTCCACATTACCAACTTTCCACGTTCCGATAATTCTATCTTTACATATAAACTTAGGTCTATCCTATAGTACTGTCTTAACAATATTGCCTATAACAATATAAGGTATTTCATAACGGAAATTCTTACTTTACCTCTAAGACTACCCCTTTGGGGTCATTCACATTTCTATGAATTCTACGTTTAGTACCGTACATTCGGATATTCGTCAGTGCTTCTTACACACTATTCTAACCATATTTATTTTATAGATGCCCGGCATATATTTATGCTTGACTACCTCTAGCCCCATTTCCTGTTTCTCTATATATTCTTTAAGTAAGGTTCAGACCTGTAGAACCTAGTCACACGACATAGCGAATCCTATAGAGCCTTAGGACATAATCTCTGCCGTCTTCACCGAGCTTTTAACCCCTGTACTTTGACTTACAGACGCTAATCGGAGTATCAGCATTAGCCCTTCAAGACGTTACTCTATCATTTGACTAATCGAATTATCAGTTCATTAACGTAAACCTTTAATGAGGCATATTTCATCCCCAAATCCTCCTTTGATTCGTTAATGGTTAGTCTTTTCAACTAACAACGTGTCGCACTTCCATCGTAGTTGTCATCATTGAAGATAAGCCTATTATATCTACATTGTTTTTTATAGCTTCTTCTATTATATCTTTACTTTTTCTATTTACACCTAAGTCAATAACTTTATATCCAGTAGCTTCTACCATTACTTTTACAATATTTTTTCCTATCTCATGAGTATCTCCTTCTACTACAGACATTAGAATTACTCCCTTTGATTTTTGCTTTACTTTTCCAGTTTTTTTCAAAAGATTAATACCTTTATTTAATGCATCTGTACATACTATAACTTCTGAAAGATAGTATTCTTTATTCTCAAATTTATCTAAAGCTCCTATCATACCTTTATTTAAACCATATTCATAAATATCTTCCACATCAATATTTTTATTTATAGCAATTTTTACTAAATTTTCTATATTATCTACACCCATATTTAATATACATTCTGCTATATTATCAAGTATGTCCATATAATACTCATCCCTTCTAATTCCTTACAAAATTTCTTTTTTAATATACAATAATTTCTGTTATTTAATAAGAGCTAACTTTAGGTATTAATTCACATTTACTTAATACAGTCTAAAAGTACAACAATTATTGATAATTTAAATTCGCAGTCCATGGAAAATCTACAGGAAATGCCTTTGTAGCAAATTCATATATATTTTTTAAATGTTTAAATTCATTGTACTGTTCTTCATTTTTTTCAAAAAATAGTTTATTAAGCTTATCCAAACTTTCTATTACAAGTTCTTCTTCTTTGTATTTAATAATATATTTATTTTCAATTTGTTTAAATTCCATGTATTTTAATAATTCAGAATCTACATATTGATTAAAATAACTTCTTAAACTATCACATAATTTAATAAAGTTTATTATTTTCATCGTTCCTTGTTGGTAATCCAAAGATTTTACTCCATTAGATTTCAACTGATCTTTAAGATTTTTCACATGTACTTTATAATCTAAATATTCTAATCCAAATTTATTTGCAACATATTTCAATATATTTTCAACATTTACAGAATTTAATCCTATTTCAGCAACTTCTCCTACAATAGAGTCTTCTTTTTTTATTGTTCTTATTATCAAATATCCTATTATATTATTATTTTCCTTTATAAATACCTTCTTGTAAGCAATTGGTCCCCAAGCAATAGTTGCTGCATGCAATAATTTTTGGAACTCATCTCTTGTTCTTATAAATCTAGTACTATTTTGATTATATAATTCAATCATTTTATCTAAATCATCATCTTTTTCAAAATTAGTTTCATCAAATTCAACTATTTCATATGGTATTTTCACATCATCAGGTTTTATTGTATATTTATAGAAACTCTTTATCAAACTGCAATTTCTTCTACTATATAAACTTCTTGTTCCTGAAATGATTACAATATCTACACCATCATAAAACATTTTTTCTTCTACTTTATCCAGTATCTTAGATGAATAGCCCTTTTTTTCATAATCTGGATGAGTACATACCCCACCTATGGCCGCAACTTTTAGCCTATTTCCTTGAATAGATACATCTTGAATTAGATAATTTACATCAGAAACTACTTTATCATCTTCCGATATTATAATCATATTTTCTATATTATTTTTATTCAATAAAATAGGAAATTCCTCCATCATAGTTGGTTTATGATTTCTTGATATCCTAAATACATAGTTTATTAATTCTATTACTTTATCGAATTCTTCTAATTTTGCACTTCTTGGTCTTAATTCCATCTATGTTCCTCCAAATATTATTTAAAATACTTAAACTCTATTATCTATAATAAAACATTTATTACTACATTTCTAATTATATCTTTTTTCTTTACAATTTTTAATTCTTTTTTTAGCAAATTTCTATAAAATATAAATCTAATTCACAGTTATACTTATAAAATAACCAGTTATGTATAGTATATTGAAATATTTTCTATGTGTTTATATGATTAAGGTCCATAGGTCAATTGAAATAATCACTTTTTCAAGAAGGTTATAATTTTTTTATTACCTTCTTTTTTATTATAAACTATGAATAAATCAAAGAAATTTTTCTAAGTTATTTTTAAATAATGACTTTATAGTTCAATTGTACTAAAATAGTATATGTAAGTTACAAATAATCTAATAAATATTAAAGTTTGGAGGTAATAGATATGGCAGATTGTAATTCATGTCCATCAAAGGGAAATTGTAATAGTCAATCAAATTGTTCTATTGAAAACAACCCTAACAATAAATTTGGAAAAATAATTGGTGTTATGAGTGGGAAAGGTGGAGTTGGAAAATCAACTGTAACTGCTTTACTTGCTAATAAACTAAACAAAATGGGATATAAGGTTGGTATATTAGATTCAGATATAACTGGACCAAGTATTCCTAGACTTATGGGTGTAAAAAATGTAAAAGCTTATTCTGATGGCTCTTATATTTACCCTGTAGAAAACTCAAATAACATAAAAGTAATGTCTATAAACCTTATGATAGATGATGAAAATGAACCTGTTGTTTGGAGAGGACCTTTACTTGGAGGAGTTGTAAAGCAATTTTATACTGATGTACTTTGGGAAGAATTAGACTATTTATTAATAGACATGCCTCCTGGTACTGGTGATGTTGCCCTAACAGTTATGCAGTCTATACCTATAAGTGGAATAGTTATGGTTTCAGTACCTCAAGATTTGGTATCTATGATTGTATCAAAAGCTGTTAATATGGCTAAAAAAATGAACATAAATGTTCTTGGAGTTATTGAAAATATGAGCTATATCCAATGTCCTGATTGTTCTAAAAAAATCAAGTTATTTGAAGGAGAGTCTACTGAAAAGTTTTTAAATGATTTGGACTTAGAGCTTTTAGGAGAGCTTCCTATGACTAAAGAAATTATAGATATTACTCATAATGGAGTTACAGAAATTAGTGATGATTTAGATTCAATATTGACTAATGTTGTTGAAAAAATTAAATAAATAAAAATTTTGTGATTTTATATTTATTAAAAAAAGAGGCTTGTATTTATTTTACAATAATACAAATAAATACAAACCCCTTTTATGCTTATCTATGTTTTAAATACACAAAATATTCTTCTATCATGTCTTCATTCTTTACTTTTACTAAGTATTCATTATAATGAGCATTGTATGGCTTAGTCATTTTACATTCTATTACATTTTCTATGTCTTCCAACTCTAAAAGTTCTACATCCTTTAAAAATTTTCTTTCTATGAGCTCCATTAATCTTTCCATAACATATCCCCACTTCCCCTATAATTAAGATAAACTGTATATCCTTTTAATATCAAAATTTATCTTTTTATTATATTATATCCAATATATTACAGTTTCTAACATAACTCATAAATTATTTTAACAAAATGCATTGATTTTTTAATAAATATTTTTTATATTATCTATGTATTTAGTAATATTTTTTATATAGTATTTATATATTTAGTATTTTTTCGATTACATAAAGAGTTCCTCTTAATCCTACAAAAGGAGTATATGGATATATATTTACACTTTTTAGGTTTGGATTACTTATTTGCATATCCAACTTTGAATTGTGTGTCATATCTATACTAGCACCATCTCCAAATAGTGCTAATAACTCATTTTCTTTTAAATATTTGCTTCTATCCAGCTCATCGTTCCCAATATACACAGATTTGCCATTACAATCTGCATTATGTAATATATTAACTCTATCAACTTCAAGACCTAGTTCCTCTAATAAGTCTCTAAAGCCTAATGCAGTATCATAATCTCCAAATACAGCACATTTTTTACTTCCTTCATAAAAGTAAAACTTTCTTTTTATATTAAATAGATACTTTTTTATATTAGATATTTCAGTCTCATAAGCATTTTTATCTAAATCCCATGTAGTTACTTTTTGTATTTCATTTATAAATTCTTCAGTATTTTTTATTCCATAAGGTTTCTTATATACATAAGGTATATTATACTTCTCTTTCATAAAAATAGCTGCTTTTATACCTTCTTTTCTAAGTACTATATTTAAGCTTGATTTAGATGCAGTTTCTATCTCATCTATTGATGTATACGATGTAAAGGTTACATTTACTTCTTTTTTAAAAAAATCTTTCATCATTCTTTTAATTTCTTCGCAATCTGCTAAAAAATTAAACTGGTCTATAGTACACCCAACTATATTAAAACTATCAAATTTTTCACTACTTTCTTTGACTACCTCCTTTGCCAATATATAAAGGAACTCTTCTACACCTTGGTTGTAATCATCTCTCAACCCACCTGTTGTAATTGGAATTAGTCTACAATTTACAGATTCTCTTAAAATATTGCATATCCCAATTATATCTGTTCCTATAATTGAAGATACAGATGAAGCCATTACAAAAATATACTTTGGTTTAATATTATTATCTATTTCAATTATAGCCTTCTCCAATCTATCATAATTTCCAAAAGTAACATCACTTTCACTCATATGTGTTGAATAAATTTTAGCCTTATCTTCTCCATTTAAACTTCCAATTGCTTCTATAGCATAATGAGTTGTACCTGATGGTCCAAATTCTATAACACAGGCTTCACTTATTGATGATACTGTAAATATTATTCCCATTCTGTCAGAAGGATTTGGAAAATATTTATATATTTCCATATTAAATCACTTCCTTTCTTGTAGATTTCTCTGCATCAAATAATTTAATTAATGTTTTCATTATTCCTATTGGAAGTTCAAAACCTATTTTTTGTGCATGTTCATCTAATGTTATTTGCATAAGCCCTTTCTCTCTCAATAACATTGGATTTTCATGTCCTATATAAATATCTGCATTTATATTTTCATACAAACTTCTAAGTGGAGCTATATTTGCAATTCTACTTACATATGGATTATATCCTTTTTTTATTATATTATCTTTAAATAAACTATCTTGTTCATAAAGTTCTCTCACTTGGATAAATTCTGGAACCAGTCCTAATTCAGTTAAAAAATCAACTGTTTCAAATGCCATCATTGGTGTATTGCCATAAATCAATTTTTTACCCTCCAACAGATACCTACAATCACTCAATAATGAATTGTATCTCTGTCTTTGCTTTGATAATTCATCTTGTACATCTATGTCTAAAATTTTACAAAGTTTATTATAATTTTCTATTATAATTGACTCGTTCATGTTTTTATCAAAATATATGTATTCTATGCCAAACTTATTTTTCATATCTTCAGCTAAATCTAAAGCTATCATATCTGTCACTATGTTTAATTTAGCACTAGATGCATTTTTAATGTTTTTTATAGTACATTTAGACGGGATTACACAATTTATTTTTATATCTTTTTTTATGAGCAATTTTACAAGCTCTGTATCCTCTACATTTTCTTGCCTATGACCTAATATATTAACTCCTTCTTTATTTTTATAACTTTCCATAACTGATGATAGACTCTTTAAAGCTCTAGTCATCCCAAGTATATGAGAATTACAAGTATAATGCTCTGTATTAACTGTCAAAACAGGTATTCCAAGCATATCTTCCAATTCACTAGATAAAGCATTATAATCTTCACCTATCAATTCTGGTACACATGTAGTTACTATCATTATTGCGTCAAATTCGTCAATTTCTGAAATATATTTTACAGCTTCTACTACTTTTTTTTCTGCACCAAAAACTATATCCTTATCTTTTAGTACCACTGAATAAACACTATCCTTACCAACTTGTCTATGATATGCAAAATTTTTACTATAATAAGTACATTCATTCGTTCCTACTATTACAAGAGCCATATTCTTTATATACGACGCAGTCAATACAACTCCAAACAATGGACAATGTGTTCCTGGGAATACAGCATATGATAGAGACTTTATATCTTTGTCACAATCTATATCTTTTAATCTATTTAATACATCTAAAGTATACATATGTTTTCCTTTCTAATCTTATTATCCATGTAAATTCAAACTTATAAATTTACATAGATGATAACTTTTGCTTTTTAATTATTTATAATATTACATTTTCATATACTACTAGTTCTTCTACATAGCATTATTGGATGAATCCTAGGCTTTTTACTAATTGGGTCTATATCTATATCACATTTCACTTTATAGACTTCTTTTATCATCTTTTCACTTATTACATTATTGGGATGTCCATCTGCTACTATAGAACCATTATTCATAATGATAAGCCTATCACTGTATTTACTAGCTTGATTTATATCATGTAAAACCATAATTACAGTCATTTTAAATTTTTTATTTATATCTCTTACAAGCTCCATAAGCTCTAATTGATGTGATATATCTAAATATGTTGTTGGTTCATCTAATAAAAGTATATCTGGTTTTTGGCAAAGAGCCATTGCTAACCATACTCTTTGCCTTTCACCTCCAGATAAATTACTCACCAACTTATCTTTATACGTTTCAAGACCCGTATTTCTCATTGCCCAATTCACTATCTCATCATCATCCTTATTTTTACCTTCAAAAAAACCTTTATGTGGTATTCTCCCATAATATATTAAGTCTTTTACCTTTATATCTTTTAAAGATACATTGTGTTGAGCTAATAATGCCACTTGTCTTGAAATCTCTTTATTACTCATAACTTTCATATTTTTTTTACCAATGTATATGTCACCTTGTTTGATTTTCAGAATTCTAGACAGTGATTTAAGAAGTGTAGACTTTCCTGAACCATTTGGCCCTAATATAGAGACTACTTCACTTTTTTTAATGCTTACACTCAGATTGTCTATGATAATCTTATCTTCATAACCTATCTTAATATTTTTTACATTGAACATTAATAACTTCCTCTCTTTCTTAATAAATATAAGAAGAATGGACCTCCTATTATGGACATAATAACACCCACTGGAATCTCTATTGAACCCCCTATTGTTCTAGCTAATGTATCTGCAATTAATAAAACTATGCTTCCTAGTATTATACTAAATGGAATTGTATATTTATGGTCACTACCAAGCAACATACGCGTTATATGGGGTACGATTAGACCTACAAAACTAATAACACCTACTATAGAAGTAGAAACTCCAGCTAAAAATATTGCCACTAATGATATTATAAATCTGCTTTTATTTACATTGAAACCTAGATTTGTAGCTGCATCATCCCCCAATTGTAGCACATTTGCACTTCTAATAAGGAAAATTGCTCCTATCAGACCTAATATGGAATACCATATCAGCATATTTACATCTAACCATGTCTTTGTTGCCAAACTCCCATTTAACCACAACATTGCACTTTGAATTCTTTCACTATACATAGTTGATAAATACGATATTACTCCACCTAATATAGTATTTACAGCTACTCCAGCTAATATAATTCTTTCTGGTCTCAGACCATTTTTATATGCCATTAGATATACTACTGCACAAGATATAAGACCTCCTATAAAAGCAACTATTGGTAGTATACTTGTGTATTGTGGAAATAGAAGCAATATCATAATAGCAGCTACACTTGCACCAGTTGATATCCCTGTTATCCCAGGGTCTGCTAATGGATTTTTCATAACAGCTTGTAATAATAGACCAGAAACAGCCAAATTTGCTCCAACCAAGGCTGCTAATATATTTCGAGGTAATCTCATCTTATATACAATCGTAGTAACCATTGGATTGTTTTCATTTATCAGTGCATCAAAGATTTCTCTAAGGCTTAAGTTTACACTGCCTATAGTAGAAAAAAGAATTAGTAAAACAATTACAGTTATCATACCTGTAATTATTAATAAAATTTTTTTGTTATCCATATTATTCACCTAAAATTTATTTATCTCCATACAAGATATCTCCCAATTTATTTATTGAATCTTTAACATGTATATTTGCAGATACATTAAATATACTTGAATCTAAATCTATAACTTTCCCATTTTTTACTGCATCTAATGTAACCCATACAGGGTTTTTATCAAAAGAAGCATCAAATGCTTTTTTAGTCTCTTCAATATTTCCATGTGCAAATCTAAGTATATAATCTGGATTTTCTTTTAAAATTTGTTCTAAACTAAATTGTATATAATCTGACTCTACATTATCTGTTAGGTTATCAGCTATATTTTCAGCACCTACTGTTTTTACTAAGTCTCCAAGATATGAACTTTTGGTAGCTAGCATAAAATTATTTCCTCCACCAAATAAGATTGCTACTTTTGGTTTTTTAACTTGTTTTTTCGATTTTTCTACTACAGATTTTTCTACTCCCTGTAACTCATCTATAAGTTTTTTTGCTTCACTCTGTTTATTTATTTTTTTCCCTAAATTTTCTATACTTTTAAGGAATTTTGTATATGTACCAGTTTCAAAATAAAAAGTATCTAAGTTATATTCTTTCATGCTTTTTTCAACATTTTCTTTAAACATACTATCAACTATAAATACATCTGGTTTTAGAGATGCTACAATCTCTAAATCTGGATTCATTGCCTGTCCTACTTCTGGTAAACTTTTATATTTTTCAGGTAAATCAGATTTAGTTGTTGGTATTCCTACCAATGTAGCATCCAACCTATCTAATACTTGTGTTGCTGCCACTGTAGCTGAAACAATATTTACGTTATTATTTGTCTCCTTAACTTCACTATCTGATGGTTTTGAGCATCCTGTTAATATTAATGCGCTAAGTAAAAATACTGAGCATAATTTTTTTAATTTCATAAAATTTCCTCCATAATAAACTTAATTTTAAACATACATTTTTTAGCTATTTTGCATAATTTTATTTGCAAGCTCTATATATACCTCTGACATTTCATTGTCTTTATCTTCTTCTATAACAGTTCTCCCATTATTCTCAGATTGTTGTACAATTTTATTCCTTGGTATATAATGAAAAACCTCACTTTTTATTTCATCAGCCAATTTTCCAACTAGTTCAATTTCATTTTCAACGTTTTTAGCATTTAATATAAGACCTTTTAAAGAAGCATATCCTCTATTTTTAAACTGTTCTACAGCTAAAGATATATTACTTGCAGCATACATTGACATCATTTCTCCAGAAGTTACTATGTACACTTCATTTGCAAATCCATTTCTTATTGGCATTGAAAAACCTCCACAAACAACATCTCCCAGAACATCATAAATTACTACATCTGGGTTATATATTTCAAATGCTTTTAATTCTTCTAATTTTTCAAAAGCTGCTATTATACCCCTCCCTGCACATCCTACACCCGGAGTTGGTCCTCCAGCTTCTATACATAATACTCCTCCATAACCTTCAAACACTATATCTTCAAGTTTTAGTTCTTCCTTTTTTTCTTTCATTACATCAAGAACTGTTGGTATAAATTTACCTTTCATCAAATTTTTTGTGGAATCAGATTTTGGGTCACATCCTATCTGCATTACCTTATATCCTAAATGAGAAAGTGATGCTGATAAATTGGATGTTGTTGTTGATTTTCCAATTCCTCCTTTCCCATAAATAGCTATTTTTTTCATTGACTTTCTACCTCTCTTACATCATAATATTATTTAACGAAATTAATTATCATTCGCAATAACTATTTTAATTGATATATTTTTTTAATTCTTAACTATATTTGTTTTTTTATAAAAATATTTGTATAAATTTAAATGAGGTGATTTTTTGAAAGATTTTAAAGATGATATGGAACTCATCATCAATGATTTTTTTGACTGTTGTAATATTCCAACAAAAGCATTTAGTAAGGATTTAAAAGAGATTTGCAGTATTGGATATAACCCTACTTTAGAAATATATTTTTCAGGTTTAAATATATTTAACAATATAAATAGTACAGATTTTATATCTAATAAAAATCTATCCTATATAATATTAAGTTTTTGTGATGATATACATTTTTTAGTTATGCCTATACATAAGTTTGATGTTTCTAGCGGTTACTTCATTGTAGGACCTTTTAAATCATGCATCAATAGTGATGTAGAGTTTGCCAATATACCACTTAAACCCTTATCTTGTTTAGATTATATATCCAATCTTTTATCAGAAATATGTCATGATAAAATGAAACATAGACCAGCTCTTAGCTTTTATGTAAAGAAAACTATAGATTATATTCATAAAAACTATTCAGAAGATATAACAGTAAGTGATATATGCAATGACCTGCAACTTAATAAAAGTTATTTTTGTTCTCTATTTAAAAAAGAAAGTGGATACACTTTTACTAATTTTCTCAATAAAGTTAGAGTTGAAAAAAGCAAAAAATATCTATTAGAAAAAGACTTATCTATTTTAGATGTTGCCGTACTAGTTGGATTCAACAGTCAAAATTACTATAGCATGGTCTTTAAAAAATTCAACAACCTTACACCAATTGAATATAAGAATATTTATAACTAAAAAATATCATTCTAAAAAGGATTCTATTTTTTTACATAGTTTTTACAACTATAGTTAATTTTTTGTTAAATTAATTATACATAAAATACTAATAATCTAAGTTCAAGTATTTAAATTACTATATATCATAAATTTTCTTAAATTAACAACAACTTAAAGATTTAACATTCTCTTAACGTATACTTAACAAAACATTAATATTTTTATTGACAAAATTTGTTATTCTATATTATGGAAACAATAAATTTTAGTTAATAAAGTTTATAATTTAGATAAAAAATTTATTAATTTCTTAAGGGAGGAAAAATCGTGAATATAGTAATTAGCCTTATCGGTGGACTTGGACTTTTTCTTTATGGAATGAGTTTAATGGGAGAAGGTTTACAAAAATCAGCAGGAAACAAATTAAAAAAAATCATTGAACTCTTAACAAGTAATGTTGTTATGGGGGTACTGGTAGGTACAGTTGTTACAGGTATTATACAAAGTTCAAGCGCTACTACTGTTATGGTTGTAGGATTTGTAAATGCAGGTATAATGAATCTAAGTCAAGCTATCGGTGTAATAATGGGAGCAAATATAGGTACTACAGTTACTGCTCAATTAGTTTCATTTAATCTTGAAGGAATAGCACCAATTGCTCTAGGTGTAGGTATTATATTCTATTTATTTACATCAAATCAAAAAACAAAGCATTTATCTGAAATACTTATAGGTTTTGGTATCTTATTTACAGGGATGGAATTTATGAAAGATGCAGTAGCTCCACTTGCTGAATATAAAGCATTTACTGATGCACTTTTATATTTTAGTAAAAATCCTATCTTAGGTATATTAGCAGGATTTGCTATAACTGGTATTGTCCAAAGTTCAAGTGCATCTATGGGTATGTTAATAGCATTAGCTTCTCAAGGAATACTTCCTCTATCATCTGCTTTACCTATCCTTTATGGAGATAATATAGGTACTTGTGTTACTTCACTTTTATCAAGTGTTGGTGCAAGTAGAAATGCTAGACGTGCAGCTGTAATGCATTTAAGTTTTAATGTCATTGGTACGATAATATTTATGCTTGTTTTAAATAAACCTATATCAGCTATAGTTGCTCATTTTGACCCAACTGATACAGCTAGACAGATAGCAAACGCACATACTTTATTTAATCTTACAAATGTTATAATATTATTACCATTTTCTAAGTACATAGTTAAATTAGCAAATAAACTTATACCTATTAAAGAAACTGAGTCAGAAATAATAAATAATACTAAGTACTTAGATGAAAGAATGTTTAGTACTCCATCTATAGCACTTGGTAATACTGTACAAGAAGTTGTAAGAATGGGGCATAAAGCTACAAACTCTTTAGAACATTCAATTGCAGGATTTTTAAATAAGAACACTGAATATGTTAATAAAGCTTTTGAGTCAGAAAAAGTTGTCAATAAATTACAGAAAGATATATTAAACTACTTATTGAAACTTTCTAAAGAACCTCTTAGAGATGATGAACGTTTTAGAACAGATTTACTTTTTAATACTGTAAATGACATTGAAAGAGTTTCTGACCATGCAGAAAATATAGCTGAATTGGCCATGAGTGTTAAGGAAATGAATATTATTTTCTCTGATAGTGCAATAAGAGAAATATATGAAATATACAATAAAACTGTCACTAATTTCAAGGATGCTTTAATAGTTTTAGATGTTAAAGATTTTGAGTTAGCAAATAAAGTTTTAGAAGTAGAAAATGAAGTAAATTACTTAGAAAAAACTTTTAGAAATTCACATATGATTAGATTAAACAATGGAAGTTGTACAATTGATGCTGGTGTACTTTATCTTGACTTGCTTACTAATTTAGAAAGAATTTCTGACCACTCAACAAATATAGTAAAACAAGTATTAAAACTTAAACAAAAAATATAGTGATTACTTTTGTATGTAATCTTAAGCAATAAAAAATAAGAAGCTATATATAATGCTTACATCATTTATAGCTTCTTATTTTTTATATAATACTCAAATTTTTATAGTATTCTCTTATTATTAAATAATTCCTGTCTAGAATATTCCAATATATATGATTTCTTTTATAAAAACATCAATAATAACCAATATTCACTTTATATATCTTCACTCTAAGTCTTCATTCAATAATGTAATAAATTTATTTTATATTTGGATACTATTATATCATCTAAATATGTTATTATATATTTGAATATTTTCATATTAATAGGAGGGATTCTACAATGATAAATTATATGGTAGAAATTATATATAGCGAAAAAATAAGCGAGATAGAAAATACATTGAAAATTGAAAATATACAATATGAATTTACTTCTCGTGATGGTTTTATATTTTTTGGTTTTTATAAGATGACAGATGCATACAGATTTGAAACTTTATGTTCAGATGAAAGAATTCAATTTAAAAGAATATAATAAATTTAAAAAGATACATATTTTGTAGGGAAATGGATTTAGCTAAATTATGTGTATATATGACAAATTTCAGTTTAATGATATGATAAGCATTAGAAATATTATAATCCTACGAGGAGGTCATCTTTAGTTAATAAAAATATAGATAAATATAGTTATTTATAGTAAAATATAGTCAAGAGGTGATTATATGAAAAACAATAACTATAAACCAAAAGAGTTTGCAGAGTTAATTAATATTTCAGTCAGAACTCTGCAACGTTGGGATGTTGAAGGGAAATTAAAGGCTTTTAGAACTCCAACAGATAGAAGATATTACACTTATGAACAATATTTAGAATATAAAGGAATACATAAAGAACAAGTAAATAGAAAAAATGTTATTTATACAAGAGTTTCAACTTCTAATCAAAAAGATGATTTGAAAAATCAAGTGGAGTTTCTTAGACAATATGCAAATGCTAAAGGAATAATAGTAGATGAAGTTATTGAAGATTATGGAAGTGGACTAAATTATAATCGTAAAAAGTGGAATAAACTAATTGATAGTTGTATGACTAATGAGGTAAATACGATTATTGTAACTCATAAAGATAGATTCGTTCGATTTGGGTATAACAAATATTTAGTTGTCGCATATATGGATTAAGAAAATACAAGAAAAAGATTAGAGAGGATGAAGAAGTTGAAAAGAGCATACAAAATAGAAATTAATCCTACTACTGAACAAAAATTTAAAATACATCAAACGATTGGTGTTAGTAGATTTATATATAACTTCTATATTGCTCATAATAAAGAAGTTTATGAGAGTAAAGGTGAATTTATAAGCGGTATGGATTTTTCTAAATGGTTAAATAATGAATATATTCCTAATAATCAAGATATGAAATGGATTAAAGATGTAT